>NZ_FQVH01000015.1 GCF_900129075.1 Caldanaerobius fijiensis DSM 17918 | reverse complement strand
CTGCTTATATTTTAGCACATATTCTCTTTGCCCGCTGAATTCCGGCTTTCATCTCTTCAATGAATTGGAGAGGATTCCCGCCGGTTCTTCCTAAAATCCTCTAATTTAATCAAGGACAATAATGCCTTTCATTTTCTTTAATCCTCTGTTTTTCTCACCCATAGACGGATAATTTACGGTTATCGGGTTTGCAGTTCCATTTTATCACACAATGTCCTTATTAAGCGGATTCTTAAAATTCTCGAAAACAATAAAAAGTCGAATTTCTACCATTCTTCTACCGAGGAGCAGTTAACATATGGGGGTAACACAAAAAGGATGGTGTTGTCCTTCAAAATGCAAAGTAAAAGAAAAATAGCTGTCGCCGGTATTTCACTGGCTCCATTTTTTCTTGAAAGTTAAAAATAGGTGTTCCTCCCCATAGCTAAAGCCATAGTCTACCGCGTCAAGTTTTTTGGGTATATTTTCAAAATTATAAAAAATACAAAAAAATAAAACCCGGGAATTTTTGATATGCTCTCCTTTCTGTAAACAGTTTTATTTTTTCAACTGTCTATTTATAAGGAGAGTCTTCCCACTGTTGTATTTGATTAACACACCTTCTGGGATATTCGTCTAAGGGAATATTAAATTTTTCTATGAGTTCAGGATGTGTACTTTTTATAAACCATGGCACATACTCTGAGCTATGTTCGCTGGATTCCGTTACATAATAGCCAAACTGTTTCATTATCTCATAACGCACCATATCATCGTGAGGCGTCGGTCTATTAAAAGCCTTCTCTTTGATTTCAGGATATAGGTCTTTACCGTCCCTCGTTATCTCTAAAAGCCACCACTGATGGTTTATTCCGGCTATTTTCCACTGTACATTTTCAGTACTCATCCCTAATGGTGTCAATAATCCAGGAATACATTGTTGAACACTGTGACAGAGTCCCACCGTCTTCACACCAAATCTAATCAATGCCCCTGTTAGGATAGCCAAAGGATTAGTATAGTTAATAAAAAGTGCATCAGGACAAACCTCAGCCATATCGTCAGCAAATTCTTATGCTGTTATTTTGGCTTCACCTTTATAGTTTTCATTTATGTTTTTAAGCATCATTTCTGAGTCTTTAAGCCTTTGAGGATCAATGTCATAAAGAGCGATTTCAACACCTTTAAGGGCAGGATTTAAAATAACATCACCTAAAACATTTTTTGCAAATATGGTGCTTCCAGCCCCCATAAAAGTTATTTTAACTATTATAAAAACCCCCTCATTTTGTTCTTAATTTATATTCTCTTTAATATCTTTTAGTTTATAGTACTTTTTTAACGTTATAATATCAGGCTGACCAGCAATACCTCCAGGCATTGTGGTGTTAAGGCTACCACATATATTGGCAATTTTAAGACATTCTTCTAGAGGTAACCCACTTAAATATCCATATATAAAACCCGCATCAAAACTGTCTCCTGCTCCAACTGCATCAACAGTTTTTACTTCTAATGGTGGACAATAAAATCTATGTTTATCCTGCTGGGCAGTAGCGCCTTTTCTGCCTTGTTTAACAACTACAATAGGTACCAAAGTAGATAATTCTTCTATTGCTTCCATAACATCTGATTTTCCGGTAATTGCCTTGGCCTCTTCTTCGTTAGGGAAGAAAATGTCAATATATGGAAATACTTCATTTAGTCCTGTAGTCCACTTTTCCTCTGGATCCCAGTTTACATCAAGGCTTACAGACAATTGATGTTCTTTAGCTTGTTTAACTATATACGGCATATAAGGTTGTATTCTCTTTAATAAATAATAACTCCCTATATGTAGATGTCTACAATTAAACAAGACATTCCATGGTATATCCTCAATAGTAACAGTATCTATAGAACCATTATAAGTCAGTATAGCCCTATCATTCTCTTTACATAATATTGCACTTATACTGGTCTTTATATCATCTCTTCGATTGATATACCTTATATTGACTCCGGCATCATTTAATTTTTTTACTATCAGATTGCCAAAAATATCGTTCCCCACATTTCCTATTATTGCAGTTTTTAGGCCTAATTTAGCAGCTTGACTTGCAAATATACTACATGAACCGCCCAATTCTACAATATAATCGTCTACAAATTTCTCCTTTTGTCCAAACTCTGGTTCTATAGATCTACTTATTAATATTACATCAGCACATAAATCTGCTATGGTAAATATATCAAATTCCTTTTTCATAATACATGATTCTCCCCTCCACGATGTTTGAATTTACTCCCAAAATGAAGATAATAACTTTTCGGCTTTGGCCAATGCTACAGCTATAGCACCTATTACGCCGGCATTATTACCTAATTGGGCGGGAATTATTTCCGGTATAAACAAAACGTGCTTGCTCAGCATATCTTTCAAAGAAACTATAAATTTTTGGGGGACATCACTTAATTGCCCTCCTAATATAATTACTTCAGGATTTAAGATTGAAATTATATTTATGAGAGCTATACCTAAATATATTTTTATATCCTCTACAATTGAATTGGCAATATCGTCTCCTTTTTCCCATCTTTTCAAAACATCACTAATGCTTATATCTTCATCTGGAAATTTTTGACCTTTTAATTGCTCATACTTGTTTTTATAAGTATTAGCTATTGCGTCATTGCATATAAGTCTCTCTAGTGCCCCTTGTTCGCAAAACTTATCTTGAATCAGTTCTTTATCAGGTAACATAAAACCTATTTCTCCTGCTGCAAAGTTAACACCTCTATAAAGACGACCGTTTAATATAAAGCGTGCTGCAACCCCGTCTCCTAATTTTATATAGGCCATATTTTCATAATTTCGCCCTGCACCCTTCCAATATTCCCCTATTATACTCATATCAACGTCGTTCTCAACGATAAATGGAAACTTAAATTTCTCTTCCATCCGGTTCTTAAGATTTATTTGGTCCCACGATTTTATAAAAGGTGCTAAAATGTTCGTACCTGTATTTACATTCTTTATACCGGGTGAACCTATACCTGCTGCCAGTATCTTATCATTATTTATCTTATTTCTTTCTAACATAGAAAGTATTACGTTATGTACTCTGTTAAGTACAGACTCACCACCCTCATTCGCCATAGTAGGAACCTCATTAAAATCAATTATGTCACCATCCAGATTTGCAACTCCACAATGTATCTTGTATTCACCAATGTCAATTCCTAAAACGTAACCAAATGTCGAATTAAAACAAAGCAGTACAGGTTTTCTTCCTACACTAGAATCGTAAGTTCCCACTTCTTTGATAATACCCGCTTCTAATAATGCATTTATGTTGTTAGAAACTGCGGGCGGACTTAAGTTTAACTGACGTGCTATGTCAGCTCTAGATATGGGGCCTTTAGCCCGTACTAAGCGTATGATAGAAGCCTTGTTCTTGTTACCTATCATTTTAGGATTAGCCAGGTCAAAAAATGTACTATCGTCTATAGATGGTATTGATGTATTGTTATGCATATATACCTTTCCTCTATAATTTTTCATCTTCTTACAACATCCCTTTTTTCATTTTTTAGCGTAATACGAAGCTTTTATCACTCACACTATTATCTTTTAAGTTATATTCCTTACTTAATAATATAATACAACTTTATATTCAAAAAAACATATTATATTTTTTTATTTGTTAATTATTATTTAATCCTCATTTATTGCTACTAAATAGCTATATATAACTATTCCAACTTCCCATAAAGTTGACTACTCCCCGCCACAAGTGGCGGGGCTTTGTGCTAAGTTTCTCTGTATTTCTATGACATAATTTGTATGCACTTATTCTGATGCCTTCTTTTAACGGATTTTGTTTATTCACTTCTATTATAGCAGGCATTCAGAATAAGTGCGCTATTTTTATGTTAGATTTTTATCCACTACAACATTTATTATAGAACCAAGATATTAATTATTTGTCATTATAGGCTTTTTCCCCAGGTTTCCATGTTCCATTTACCAATAAAAGCATACCACCATCAAAGCCATAATTAAGTTCGTATACAGCTTCTTCATCAACAGGATTTGTCGGTAATGGCATATCTCTATTATATTTTGAAAATAAATTATGCATCGGGAGTGTATTTTCATCAATAATTGCTTTATTTATAAATATTGACGATGAATTTAAAAAGTAATCGAGTCCGAAGGCATTTTCATTTGCTATCCATGCAAGCGCACTTACAGCTTTTCTCATATCCTCATCATTCATATAAAGCAATTTATCTATTGTCTCATTAATATCTATAATTTTGCCATCTGGCCCCGGTAATTTCATATCAAGTTTACCATAATCTTTACCTTTCTTTGTTACTATTGGGAAATTCGCATAACTAGCTTGCGCACCTCGCCAGAATTCTGACAATGCAAACCAAGGATGCAAAAAATTCCAAGTTACATCTATCCAATCTGTTGACATATGATATTTATTATTAGGCCTTCGTGCATTTGTATAGTAAATGCTATCATCAACAGCTGAAAGTTTTGTTGGAAGCCCAAATGCTGTAAACTGTTCAGCTAATATTTCACTAGCATTTACTGCCATTCCAAACGAAGATGGTGCTCCAATTGATAGATTATATATTTTCCCATTTTTATCTCTCCATATACCATCACTGCCTTTTTGCCAACCATCTTGTTGCAACAATGCAGCTGCCTTATCAGGATCATAAATAAATTTAGTCATTTTCTTTCTTACGTCATCATTTATCCAATTCATCAGATTAAGTGGCATACCTATTACAGAAATATCTCCAACTGTAGCGGCCCAATTTGCAGCATCTCTTATTTTTTTTCTATCTGCTATATATTGTACCGCCCTTCTGAAATTTACATCATCAAAAGGTTTCATTTTTATGTTAAATATCACACCCAAATCTGCTTCGTCTTTCATTTTATAGAAAACCATATCTTTGTTCTTTCTGAGGATCGTCTCCATTATATCTTTTGTTGGGCTATAATCAGTTTGTGCTATTTTGCCTGATTGTATGAGTGCCAATCCACCAGCTTGATCTGTTTGATAGAGCTTTATTCTATCAAATTTTACCTTATCTTTATTATAATAATAAGGATTTTTTTCCATAATCAGTTGTGCAGATGTAACTGTCTTTACCATGAATGGTCCTGTCCCTATTGGATATTTTAATTTATACTTGATAAATGCATTCCAATTCTCATTCAATTCTGCACTGGCTTTATCATCTATTAACTTAGTAAATGGTCCTCTCTTATCAAGATCATTTGTAGTTGGTAAACGAGATAATATTTCATTTGCTTTATCAACGTATTTTGAAAAAATATGATAGGGAATAGTACCTTGGGTATCCTGAGCTATAAGCATATTTTTTATTTCTTCATTTGGTTGCGGATCTGCCCACTTAAAAATCACTGTATAATCATCTGGAATCTCTATAGAATTCAAAAATCTTGTAATAAATGTACCATTATTTAAAATATAAAATGCCCATATATCTTTGCTGGTAAAAGGTTTTCCATCATTCCATTTAACACCTTTTCTCAAATGTATTATTGATTCATTTCCCTTATTTTCTGGCAGTGCTGTGGCTAACCTTGGATATAAACGATTACTCACTCTAATAAATTCATATAATCCCTCAAAGACTGCTGCTTGTACAGGCCATCCAACTCCACCTGAAGAAAAATAGTTTCCTTGATATAAAGGCGGTTTAGGCCAACTACCTAATCTGCCGAAAGTTGCAATTTTAGAGCCTTTTAAATTATTACTACCACTTGTTGTTTTTGCGTTTGAACATCCGGCTGACAAGCTAGAAATAATCAGTAAAATGGCTACAGTAACAGAAATAAACTTTACCCTTTTCAACATAGAACCCCCTTTAATAATTTATTTTATTAGATTATTACGAAACCCCAAAAAGCTCTAAAATATTGAGGTTTCGCGTTATATTTTCAAAGGATTTCCCCCACTTTTGTCTAATTTAATATACAGCAATTCTTATCATAAGATCGGAGGGAATCCTATGAAAACCAACTTTAAACAAATTTCTCTTTGCGACATTTATGACGATGTTAAATCTTTCTTCGAAGATGATAAACCTAAGTTTATCGAACTCTTTGATTCTTTCATTGATTTCTCTGAAATCATCCCTTCTTCTTTCTACGACCATTATTACTTTCCTATTGATCATAGGGACTTTAGCATTGAATCTATGTTTTGTGTCATCTTTCTTCAAAAAATTCTATCTATCCCTAATACTCATTGCTTGTTTGTAACACACTTAATTTTCTAAAGAACCAAAAAACTTTTTTGTGACTTCTCCAGAATCCGTAACCCTTCTAAATTTTCCAGATTTTAAATTCTCTTACTTTAATGACATGAATCTTTCCTTTAAAACCATTATCATCAGTATCTAATTTGATATTGATACCTCTTTGTTTTTTCTTTTTACCTTATTTTACAATTACCTGTAAAAAATATTATTAACATAATTAATTAATGATATTAATAAATTATGTTAATAATATTATAACACAATACTTTTTTATGTCAATAGGAAAACGGTTTGTTAAATAGAAAATTTTTCCTTAAATTGCAATATTAAATGCGACACATTTTTTGGAAACCCGAATGATATTGGATTTCGCGATCATGAATTTTGAAACTCAGAAGTTAGCCGTTCTATTTCCCGGAAGAAAAGCTCTGCTGGCTGGCGGTAACCAAGGATTTTTCTTGGCAAGGTATTACACCAATCCTGTACCCGCCCAATTTGTGAAAGCGACAATTCACTAATAGCTGTCCCCTTAGGAATCAACCGCCTTACTAGGCCATTGTGCCGCTCATTATTAGTGGCTCGTTCCCAGGCAGAGTAAGGGTGAGTATAGTAAATATCAATCCCGTGGACATTTAGATTGGCAAACTCACTACCGTTATCCGCAGTGATGCTCTTAAACACCCGAGAAAACATAAGACCATACTGGCTTTTTAGCCGCTTTAATGCCTCATCCACTGCCTCAGCAGTTTTGCTTGCCAATGGGAGGAGCAGATGATAATGAGTTTTCCTCTCTGTTAGGATCAGCAGAGCATGGTCATTAGAGCGTCTTCCGAGAACAGTGTCGATTCCCCAATGGCCGAACTCCTCACGCTTTTCAATGCTATCAGGCCGCTCGCTAATACTCTTGCCAAAAAGGCGCTTGTGTTTTCTCAAAGAATTCTTCTTGGGTTTACGTCTGGTTTTTATGAAAAGGTCTATATTGCGGACTTTTGTCTTGAAGTATCTTTTGCTCAGCATATTGGAGGAAGGATTCAACCTGGAGGATCTTACTTTTTCGGCCACAGAAAGAGCGATTCTTCTCATATACCGCCTGGCCAGTTTCTAGGAAGTATGCTTCATACGTAGTTAGATCTGTACGGCATTGAGTTGTGGTGCCACGTTTTATTTCGCGGTAAATGGTGCTGCGATGACGGCCAAGTTTTTTAGCGATTTGAGTTGGTGAGAATCCTTCTTTTAAAAGAGCACAAATTTTACCTCTTTCATAAGGTGTAAGGTGTTTAAAAGTACAAGGTGATGTTTTTTGGTGTCGTATTTAATTTTACAATTAACCTGTTATATATTTTTATTATTGTTTTAGTATTAAATGTATTAATATGGCTTGTAAAAAAATAAGTATAAACCATGGCTTATGAATGAGAGTGTTAATAGACAAAAATAAAAGGTAAGGCAACACATAAGTGTAACCTTACCAAAAGGAGTCTTATTTATGATTATTATTCCCAGCCCTACAAAATCTATAACAGAATATATTGACTTAGGCCAAAATATCTATATACCCCAACTTTACGGTTATCCGGTAGAGACTCCTGGACCATATTACCAGGATTATATGGGAGCGCTTATGTATTTTGACAGATTTCAACAATTAATCTGAAAAAGTTTAGCCATTTTGCAACAATTTTTACAACACTTTATTATTGCCGCCAATCATACGGTAAAAGTTCTCTGAGGGTTACTATTTTATTTTCTCCAACCATCACTTCAGCATCTAAATTCTGGTCGTTAATCTGACTTATAAATTCGCGACAACGACCACATGGTGGCATAATATGGCCATCCCACCCTACAGCAATCATTTTTAATACACGACTTTCGCCTGCAGTTATCATCGCAGCTGCGGCAGCGTGTTCAGCACAAAAGCCCATAGAACATGCGGTATCAATGCACACACCTGTATATACATTTCCACTTTCTGAAAGAATAGCAGCACCGACTCCACCGGCCTCAGCATATTCCGAAAGTTTACGTGGATTTATTACAGATTTCGCTTTTTTATAGAGTTCATCAAAAGTCATATTTTTAGCCCCCTTGTAATCTACTTAAAACTCCTCAATGGCGTGAACCAGTAAATTTATAGCTGCCTCCACATCATTTTTATCAACCATCTCACTATGGGAGTGAACATATCTCGATGGAACTGATATAACCCCAGATGGAACTCCTGTCTTTGAAACATGGATTTCTGCTGCATCTGTTGTTCCCATTTCTAAAATCTCGTATTGATATTTAATGTTATTCTTTTCTGCAACGCTTGTTAAAAATTCCTTTATCTTTGGATGAACTATAAAGCCCCTATCCATTATTTTAATAGCAACACCATCTCCCAATTTGACCGCCATCCTGTTGCAATTTGGTATATCTCCTGTTCCTGTAACATCAATTGCAATAGCAGCATCAGGTTCTATTGAATAAGCAGAAGTCCTGGCACCCCTTAAGCCAACTTCTTCCTGAACTGTGAAAACAAAATAAACATCACAGTTTATGTTCTTTATTCTTTTTGCAGCTTCTATTAAAACATAGCAACCTACTCTATCATCAAAGGCTGCACTGATAAGTCTTTGCCCCAAATCTTGAAAATCAGATTTAAACACTCCAAAATCTCCGATATTAACCTTCTTTTTTGCCTCATCTTTACAATTTGCCCCTATATCAATGTAAAGATCCTTTAAAGCTAATTCTTTTATCTCAGCCTTTTGTTCCTTTGAGATTATTCCTTCCACTCCATTCTTAAAAACCACGCGCTTAAAAAGCAGTGAATATGGATTTAGACCACCTATGTTCGTAAATCTTAAGTACCCATCATCGTCAATAAAAGTTACCATAACACCAATCTGATCCATATGAGCTGTAAGCATAAGCTTTTTTTGACCACTTCCCTTTTTAACCGCAATTACATTGCCTAATGCATCTTTACTTATTTCATCTACATATGGCTTTATAGTTTCCATTATAAATTCGGCAATTTTATCTTCTCTACCTGATGGTCCGTAAATTGAAGTCAAGCTTTTTAAAAGTTCCATTACAATTCCTCCCCTTCAATGCTTTCTAATACTTTCTTAACAAGCTTTAATGTGTATTCATAGTCATCCTTATGGACCATGCTGATTGGCGAGTGAATATATCTTGTGGGAACTGAAATGCTGGCTGTAATTATCCCTGATTTGGTCTTATGGATAGCCCCTGCATCATTTCCACCCACATTACCCCTTCTTATTTGATAGGGAATACCATTCTCTTCTGCTACTTTTAAAATCCTATTTAAAAGCTTTTCGTTTGTAATTGATGACGAGTCCATGACAGAAATTGCAGGACCCTTTCCTGTTTCAGTTACAAAATCCTTGTCATCCTTAACAAAATCGGCACAGGTCGTCCCTTCAATAACAAGTCCTATTTCCGGTTCAATCTTATATGCAGCAACAGTTGCACCCCTCAGTCCTACTTCCTCTTGAACCGTAAACACACAGTATAAGTCAAGATTATAGTTTTCCTTTAAAATATCGATTAATATAGCACATCCAACTCTATCATCCAGTGCTTTTGCTTTTATGTATTTTCCCATTTCAACATATTCGCTTTCAAATGTAGCATAATCTCCAGGTTTAATACTTTTTAAAACCTCATCCTTACTTGTTGCGCCTATGTCGATAAAAAGATCCTTAACATTTACTGGATCATTTCTTTCACCTTCACTTTGAAGATGTATAGGCTTATATCCAATTACTCCCTTGACCTTTGCCCTACCGAAAACAACCCTTTTGGAAACCAATATTCTCGCGTCAATTCCACCTACCGGCGCAAATTTTATTCTTCCATCATCCTTTATAGCTGTTACAATAAATCCAACCTCATCCATATGGGCTGCAAGCATAACTTTTTTGCCATTTCCTTTTTTATGAACGATTAAGTTCCCAAGTTTATCTACAAAAACTTCGCCTGAATCCTTCACCTCATCCTTTATAACATCTCTGACTTCCTTCTCATATCCTGATACGCCAAAGGCATCTGTAAGTTTTTTAAGCATAAATTTCACCCCAATTCTTCAATGAAGAAATAAATAATGCTAAAAGCCTTCCTGCTCTTATTACATCTTTGTAATTTACAACCTCTGTGGATGTATGCATATATTTTATAGGGACTGAAATTAGAAGGGTTGGAACGCCTTCTCTGCTTATTTGAACATTCCATGTTTCTGTACCAGTCGGACCTGCTGCAACATCTATTGTATACGGTATACTATACTCATCCGCCACTTTAATCAGCCTTTCAGAAAGTTCCGGGTGAATATTAGGTCCTACTGTTATTTCTACTCCCTTTCCACATTCAACCTGAATATCAGGATTTGCATATTTATCTCCTAAGGTTACATCTACAACTATCCCTATATCAGGATTTATCTCATACGTTGTAGTCCTAACTCCTACAAGTCCTCTTTCCTCTTGAGTTGTTGCTGCAAAATAAACATCAGCTATATGTCTTAAATTTTTTAAGTTTTTAGCGCACTCATATAAAACCATTATCCCTACACGGTTATCTAGAGCTTTGCCGGTTATAAAATCACCTAATAGGTCAATTGACTTTCTATTTATAGTAATAAAATCACCTATACTTATTATCTTTTTTAATTCGTCCTTTTCCATTCCACAGTCTATAACCATTTCATCTATTTTTATAGACTTTTTTCTATCCTTCTCAGTCAATACATGGGGTGGTTTTGCACCTATAACCCCAAATACATCTTCTTTGCCGTGAATTATAACCTCCTGGGCTGGCAATGTTTTTGCATCAACTCCACCTACATTTGTAAAGTGCACAAATCCTCTATCATCTATATCAGTCACCATGAGCCCAATTTCATCGGCATGGGCAGTCAACATTATTTTTAATCTTTCTTCTCCTTCACCCTTTTTGACTGCCACAAAATCCCCCATCTTGCCTCTTTTAACCTCATCTGAATATTCCTTAAAGATTTCTTCTAAAACATCATGCAAAATAAATTCACTTCCTGAAACGCCATTCAGGTCGCTCAGCTTTTTAAGTATATCTTTTCCCTCCAATTGTTTCTACTCTCCCTCCCAAAAGTACTTAGAAATATTGAGATAAAAAATTAACATTCTTGATTAAAACTTTCTAAAAAAAGGAATCGCTATTATCCCAAAGATAAAACCACCTATATGTGCCCACCAGGCAATACCGCCTCCAAATGCTGGCCCTAAAAGAGAGAAAAGCCCGGAAAAAAACTGCGAAACAAACCAAAAACCGATAAAGAAAATGGCCGGGATCTGCACAAAAAGCGGCACCCAAAGAAACGGGATAATAGTTATAATGCGAGCTAGTGGAAACATGACAAAATACGCTCCCATAACCCCGGCAATAGCTCCTGAAGCTCCAATAGTTGGAACAGATGAATATTCATTAAAAATATAATGAGTTAAAGAAGCTATAATCCCGCTTAAAAGATAAAAAACCAAAAAACGAAGATGCCCCACCCTGTCTTCAACATTATCGCCAAATAGCCATAAACTCCACATATTGCCGATCAGATGTAACCAGCTTCCATGAAGAAACATACTTGTAATAAGAGGCCATGAAAAAAACAATATTTCAAGCCGCAAGCCTTCACGCCACAAATTTGTTAATTTTAGAGGAACAAAACCAAAGCCATACACAAACATTTCCAAAATATTTGAAGGTAACGAAATCTGAAATAAAAAAACCAGAAAATTAACAATAATAATTATCCATGTAACAAAAGGCTTTTTTCTGTGGGGGACAGTGTCCATTAGAGGTATCATATACAAATCTCCTTTAAAAATTTTATCACATGTTTATAATGTTCGACAAAAAAAGCGAGAATCCTTTTTGACTTCAAAAATTCTCGCTTATTAGAAAAGAGCATGTCATTTCAATATCTCTAACATCATACTATAATAATATTCATAAAAATTTAAAAGAGAGAGGATTATTAACCTAAATGTAGAATTATATTTATAATGTTATAAACAAAATTTAAATTTTAGATAAAAAAGGGGGATATAAATGGAAAAAGTAAAAATTGGAATCATAGGGATAGGCAACATGGGCAGTGGCCACACCACATACCTTATGAACGGTGAAGTACCAGGTGCTGAACTCACGGCGGTATGTGATATCGATCCAAAAAGATTGGAATGGGTAAAATCAAAATACGGCGACAAGATCAAATTGTTCGATGATGACGATGCCTTTTTTGCTAACTCAGGCGTAGATGCAGTTATAATTGCAACGCCGCACTATTCTCATCCTCCTCTGGCTATTCAGGCATTTCAAAAGGGAATGCACGTGTTAGTTGAAAAGCCTGCAGGAGTATATACAAAGCAGGTAAGAGAAATGAATGAAGTAGCCAAAAAGAGTGGCAAGGTTTTTGCCATCATGTTTATGTGGCGTACACACCCGCTCTACCAGAAATTAAAAGACCTCATAGACTCCGGTGAATTGGGTGAAATCAAGCGGACAAATTGGATTATAACCAACTGGTACCGCTCACAGAGCTATTATGATTCTGGATCATGGCGCGCTACGTGGAGCGGTGAAGGTGGCGGGGTTTTGCTGAACCAGTGCCCTCATAACCTGGATTTATGGCAGTGGATATGCGGAATGCCCAAAAGGGTAAGGGCTTTTTGTTATTTTGGCAAATACCATAACATTGAAGTGGAAGACGATGTGACGGCTTTTGTAGAGTATCCCAATGGAGCAACCGGAGTATTCGTGACGACTACAGGTGAAACTCCAGGGACCAACAGATTAGAGGTCGCCGGCGATAGAGGAAAAATAGTCATAGAAGACGATAAATTGACCTTCTGGCGGCTACGAGAATCCGAGAGAGAGTTTAACGCCAGGTACAAAGGCGGGTTCGGCGAGCCAGAATGCTGGAAATGCGAGATACCTATAAACGGAAAACCATCATGGCATCCCGGCATTACTCGAAATTTCGTGGAGGCCATTCAAAAAGGCACACCGCTTATAGCCCCGGGTGAAGAAGGAATTAAAAGTCTCTCCATATCAAATGCCATGCTTCTCTCAACATGGACTGATGATTGGGTGGAGCTGCCAATAGACGAAGATCTGTATTATCAGATGCTCAGCGAGCGCATAAAAAATTCTACTATAAAAAAGGGATAATAAGGATTTATACAATACTATAATTTGGCATCAACGGTTAATGGAGGATTGCCTATGAATAGCTACAGCAGTAAATTAAAGAAAAATCACTGGGAAGACCAGCACGTTTTACATATAAATCGCGAACCGATGCACTCCCCATGGGGTGCATATTCCAGCCTTGCGGACGCTATTACCTGCAACAGAAAGATCTCTAAATATGTATCAGTGCTGGACGGTACATGGAAATTTAAGCTGGTGAATAGCCCAGAAGATGTGCCTGAAGGTTTTTACAAAGAAGACTATGATACGTCAGGGTGGGATGATATCGTCGTACCAGGAAACTGGGAACTTCAGGGTTTTGGCTATCCCATATACACGAATGTAATTTACCCATTCAGCCAGGACAATCGTGATCTAAATCCACCTTTTGTACCAAAAGATAATCCCACGGGGTGTTATGTAACCAGATTTATTGTCCCTGAAAATTGGAGTGGAAGGGAGATATTTATAAATTTTGAATCAGTAGAATCCGCTTTTTATCTCTGGGTAAATGGTGAGATGGTAGGATATTCACAGGATAGCAAGCTGAGCGCAGAGTTTAATATAACCGATTATGTGAGGATAGGCACCAATACGCTGGCCGTTCAGGTGATGAGGTGGTGTGATGGCTCATATCTTGAAGACCAGGACTACTGGCATTTATCAGGTATACAGCGTTCGGTGATTCTGTACAGCAAACCAAGGGTGCACATAAGGGATTTCAAGGTGTTTGCACTCCTGGATGACCTGTACCAGGATGGAAAGCTAGTTGCATACTGTTATGTAAACAAGGTCAAAGGATATGAGAATTACAGAGTAAGGGCTAGGCTTTTTGGTCCTTCGGGAGATGAGGTAATACCTGCTTTTGAAGCAAAAATATCATCGGAAACCCCTATGTACGACAGGCGAGAGTTTACTCCAGAGGCTGGCGCAGCCCTTTTAACTGCCGGCGTAAAATCTCCCCTAAAGTGGACAGCCGAAAATCCCAATCTCTATACCCTGGTGTTTGCACTGGTAGACCCAGAGGGCAATGAAGTGGACTTTGAAAGCTGCAGAGTGGGATTTAGGAGAATAGAGATTTCCGAAGACGGTGTCATCAAATTAAATGGCAAGAGGCTTATAATAAGAGGCGTTGATCGCCATGAACATCATCCTGAAAATGGCAGAGCGTTGACAGAAGAGCGCATGCGCCAGGAAATCATAGCCATGAAGCGTCTAAATTTCAATGCTGTTAGAACCAGTCATTACCCCAATAGCCCTATCTGGTATGATCTGTGCGATGAGCTCGGAATCTACCTGGTAGACGAAACCAACCTTGAAACCCACGGCATTCAGGGGCAACTGTCCAAGGACCCAGAATGGGCTTGCGCCTATCTGGACAGAGCCATGAGAATGGTGTTGAGGGACAAGAACCATCCATCAATCCTGTTCTGGTCACTGGGAAATGAATCCGGTGCGGGAATGAACCATGCAGCCATGGCGGGATGGATAAGGGCCTACGACCCTTACAGATTGGTTCAGTATGAAAGCGGAGATCCAGGTCCTGCTATTTCGGATATAAGAGCGCCTATGTACCCACCTCTGTCCTGGGTAGCTGATGTTATGGCCGATACCAAAGACAGGCGTCCGATGGTCATGTGTGAATATGCTTATTCCAAAAGCAACAGCAATGGAAACTTTAAGGATTTTTGGGATTATGTAGACAAATACCCTCGCTTTCAAGGTGGATTCGTATGGGACTGGATCGATAAAGCCATAACCAAATACACCGAAGATGGCACAAAGTACTGGGCATACGGTGGGGATTTTGGCGAACCTGTGGTGGATCCGGTAAAGGATATGTGCTTAAATGGCGTAGTACTGCCCGACCTCACTCCCAAACCAGGTGCCTACGAAATCAAAAAAATCCAAGCTCCCGTCCAGGTCAAAGACCTGGATGTCTTAAAGGGCAGGTTTGTGGTTTACAATAAGTATATTGACAGCGATCTCAAGCACCTTTATATAAAGTGGCAGGTCACTGAAAATGGCATTGAAATCCAGAGTGGAGTTATAGAACCCCCAGATATCCCGCCAGAAGGAAGCGGAGAATTGATAGTGCCGTTTGATCTGCCCGCTGCCAAACCAGGAGCAGAATATTTCGTAAATCTGTCGTTTTGTTTGAATAGGGATATGCCATGGGCAGATAAAGGCTACGAGATATACAGCGAACAGTTTGTGCTGCCTCTTAAGGCGCCATATAAAAAGCCGACCGTTTTTTACGCGCCCTGTACCTCGAAAAAGTTGAATATCACCGAGGACGAACTTCATTATGAAATCCAGGGAGAGGATTTTACAGTTAGCTTTGATAAAATCCATGGCATCATAGTTTCATACCGATTGAACGGAGAAAATA
Source organism: Caldanaerobius fijiensis DSM 17918 (assembly GCF_900129075.1). Classification (NCBI taxonomy): domain Bacteria; kingdom Bacillati; phylum Bacillota; class Clostridia; order Thermoanaerobacterales; family Thermoanaerobacteraceae; genus Caldanaerobius; species Caldanaerobius fijiensis. The sequence goes on along the minus strand of NZ_FQVH01000015.1, from coordinate 44,039 downwards.
TCATTAACTCGGGTGCACGGGAAAATTATTTTAGAGCTCCTACGGGTATCGATGAAGCTACGGGAGGAGCCTCATCCATAGCCGAAGATTGGTATGCTGCCGGGCTGGACAGATTGGTTAGAAAAGTTGAAAAGGTAGAGTGCTATAAAGCAAATGAAAATCGGGCACACGTTGAAGTAACTTCTTACCTGTGTACCGATGGCCTGAATGACGGCATCATGAGCCTCATGAGGTACACCATTTATAGCGATGGCACAATAGTCATAGAGAATGCCGTAGATGCAAGTAAAAATCTCCCGATTTTGCCACGAATCGGCGTGACATTTACACTTCCAGCTAAATTTGATCGCCTGAAGTGGTTTGGAAGAGGGCCTCACGAAAATTACCCAGACCGCAAATTGAGCGCCCATGTAGGGCTGTATGAAAGCACTGTAGACCAGCAACACTTTCCGTATATTGTACCGGTGGAATGCGGAGGGAAAGAGGATGTAAGGTGGTTATCTCTAACCGATCAAACCGGCAAAGGAATAATAATAGAGGGCTTTAATTTGCTGCACTTTGACGTGCACCGCAACAGCGTGGAAGACTATGCAAAAGCAAAACATACTATAGAACTTAAACCTAGAGACGAAATTTATCTCAACATAGACCACATTCACTCTGGGCTTGGCGGTGATAACGGCTGGAGCAAGTGCATACATGAACAATACCAGGTTAAGCCTGGGAGATATCAGTACAGCTTCGCCATAAAGCCGCTATGGTAAAAGTTCAGTTGGTATCAAAAGATTCGATCGTTCCGCTGCTATCAAAATTCAACTCATCAAGTTTACATTAAAGGGGGAATTTTTTAAAATGAATAAAAAATTTGAATTACCTTTTAGAGAAGTAAATCTGGATTTTCACACCAGTCCCGACATATATGATATCGGAGCAAAATTTGACCCCGAAGAATTCGCTACTACCCTTGAAAAAGCCAGGGTAAACTCCATAACGTGTTTTGCAAGATGCCATCACGGCATGTTGTATTATGATTCCAAAGCCTTCCCCGAGAGGGTACATCCCCATCTGGTAAACAAAAACCTCCTCAAGGAACAGATCGAGGCGTGCCACAGGCATGGCATCAGGGTCCCCATTTACATAACAGTTCAATGGGATCAATATACAGCCGAGGAACATCCTGAATGGCTGGCTGTGGATGGCAATGGACGCCCCTTTGGAAATTCCACCTTTGAACCGGGTTTTTACCGCAGATTGTGCGTAAACTCTCCATATAGAGATCTTCTAAAAGCCATAACGAAAGAAGTGCTAGAGACGCTGCCTGTGGATGGATTATTTTTTGATATAGTATCACCCGTACCCTGCGCCTGTAAATATTGCCGTGAAGGCATGAAAAAAGCCGGTCTGAATCCTTCTGACCTGAAAGACAGAACAAAATATGGCCAGATGCTTATAAATGAATTTATGAAGGATATGACTAATTTTATAAGACAGTATAATAAAGACTGCACCATTTTTTACAACAGAGGCCATATAGGACCGGTTCACAGACCGGTGGTAGATGCTTATACCCACTTTGAACTAGAAAGTTTACCCAGCGGAGGATGGGGATATTTGGATTTCCCAATAACCGTCCGTTACGCCAGAAACCTGGGTCTCGATTGCGTCGGCATAACAGGTAAGTTTCACACCTCATGGGGCGATTTTCATTCCTTTAAAAACAAAGCGGCACTGGAATACGAATGCTTCCGAATGCTGGCACTAAATGCTAAATGCATGATCGGTGACCAGCTGGAGCCTAACGGGAAGTTGTCCGAGGCGGTCTATGACCTTATAGGCTCTGTCTACTCTCAGGTAGAAAAGAAAGAACCCTGGTGCGTGGGCGCCAGAGCTATAACCGACATCGGTGTTTTTACCCCTGAAGAATTCTACGGGGCTGATGTAGGAGGTTTGCCCCCTGCCATCATGGGAGCAAATCGCATGCTGGAAGAAGCAGGCTATCAATTTGATATCATCGACTCAAAGAGCGATTTTTCAAGATATAAGGTGCTGATATTACCAGACAATATACCTGTGTCCCAAGAATTTGCTGAGAAACTGGACAAATATGTAGCTGACGGCGGCGCAATCATAGCATCATTTGAATCAGGTTTAAATGAAGACAAAAGCGCCTTCTCTATAAAATCACTAGGTATAAAGCTAAAGGGTGAAGCGCCGTACAGCCCTGACTTTATACTTCCAGAGGGAGAGATAGGCAGGGGATTGCCAAAAACAGAACACGTCATGTACATGAGGGGATTGGAGGTAGAAGCGGAGCAAGGCACAGAAGTACTGGCATACACCGTTGTACCGTATTTCAACAGGACATGGGAACATTTCTGCTCCCATAAACACACACCTTCTTCAGGAAAAATAGGTTATCCTGGTATATTAAAAAACGGCCGAGCTATTTACTTTATGCACCCGATTTTTACTCAGTACAATCAAAATGCTCCCCGCTGGTGTAAGCAGCTTCTCGTCAATGCCCTGAATATGCTTCTGCCTGATCCAGTCGTGAGACACAGCGGACCTACTACCATGTTTGTCACGCTAAATGAACAGGCAGAACAAAACCGCTGGGTGCTGCATTTGCTCCATTATATACCTGAGCGGAGAAGTCAGGACATTGACATAATAGAAGACGTTATACCGCTGTACAATATTAATGTATCCATAAAAGTACCTAAAGAAGTAAAAGAAGTAGTATGCGTGCCTGAAGGTAAACCGTTGGCTTTTGAAATAAAGGGTAACCGAGTCGAGTTTGTAGTGCCAGAAGTTAACGGTCATCAGATGATAGCAATAAGTTTTAAATAAAATATGACACGAAAAAATATGACATGAAAAAGGAGGGCGTCATTTTCAGATGCCCTCCTGATTTTTTAATATCTTCTGCCTATAAATGCTATAGTCTTGAACTGAAGTGGTATTCTCCTGACTGAAGCAGCAAAACAACACGACCATCTTGGTATCCTTTAACCTGTATACCTACCTGCTTTGAAACAGGCTCACCATTTTCCATTACGCTCTCCGGGTCAGATGTGGGAATATAAACAGTGCCCGTGCTGTTTGGCGGTATTATTACATGCATGTTAAAATTGTTTCCCTCCACAGCCCAGTTGCATGTTATCTTCCCGTACATGGATTCATGCCATGCTTTTACCCATTGTAAATCCCCCACAGGATTGGGTTTAAATATAATGTTCTTGAAGCCAGGCACCTCCGGGTCTGGATTAATTCCGGCCAATCCCTTGTAAAACCATGCGCTTATATCGCTAAACATGTGGTGATTGCGGGATGCGTCCCCTGACCATGTTTCCCACAATGTGGTTGCACCCTGTGCAATCCAGTAACCCCACCCTGGAAATGTGGTCTGTGTTGCTATGTCATAAGCCAGATCTGCCCGGCCTAACTCCGTCAATGTGTGCATAATATATTTTGCGCCTAATATGCCACAATCTATATGCCTATTTGCTTTTTCCACCTGTTCCACCAGTAATGCCAGAACTTTCTGCTTTTCATCTTCATTCACCAATCCCTGATACAACGCACAGGATAGTGATGTCTGGCTGTTGCTGAGAACCTGTCCGGTGTCTGGATCAAAGAATTTTTTGCGGAATGCATCTCTGATCCTTCTGGCAAGCTGCGCATACCTTTCCGCATCCTCTTTTTTACCTAAAATCGATGCCACCTTTGATAGGATATGGGTATCTACATAGTAATAAGCTGTACTGGTCACCGCTACTGGACATTTATGGCCTTCAGGACCACCTGTAGGTGGGCACCAATCACCCAGGCCGAACTCTAAAATGTCATCTGTGGCCATAGTGGTCATAAAGTCCACATACTTTTTCATGTTATCATACATCTTCTCAAGTATGGCTTCATCGCCACAATATAAATACATATACCATGGAATGAAAATTATGGCACTGTCCCATGCAGGGCCACTGCCCCAATTGTATCCCCATCCCCCTGTTGGAACAATACCCGGCAACTGTCCGGTCTTTCTCTGTACATCCTGAAAATCTGACATCCATTTTGTATATGCTGTCATTGGATCGAAGTTCATCAACACCTGCTCAGCAGAAAGCTGTGCATCACCCGTCCAGCCATTTTTCTCCCTGTGAGGACAATCTGTGGGAATACCCATATAGTTGGACAATGTGGCCCACCTGGCAGCATGTTGAATGGAATTTAGCAATTCATTGGAACACTTAAATTCTCCCTGGGCTTCAAAATCTGTATGAACCACTCTTCCCCTTAAGTTGTCCAGCGTGGGTCTACCAGGAAATCCTGTAACCTGGACATATTGAAAGCCATGGTACGTAAACCTGGGTTCCCAAACCTCTATCCCTTCACCTTTTAAAGTATATTTATCTGTCTGAAATTCTCCACTTTTTACAAACACGTCAATATTAGATGTATCGATGTCTCCATCATCCTTCAACTTTTCAGCATATTTCATCGTTACGGTTGTCCCCGCCGGCCCGCTTACCTTTATTTGAGCCCATCCTGAAATGTTTTGCCCCAAATCGTACACAAAAACACCTGGTTTTACTTCTTTAACGCTTTTAGGAACTATTGTATCCGTAATTCGGATAGGTGTCATCTGTTGAGACTTTAAAACGCCTCCAGGACCGGGTACAATAACCGCATTTTCCCACTCACTATCATCATAACCAACGTCATTCCACCCTTGCTTTTCGAGGCGGGCATCGTAAAACTCTCCGTTTCTCAACCCATCAAACACAATAGGTCCTGTGGACACACGCCACTGACGATCAGTGGTAATCACCGATTCACTCCCATCATCATATTGAACAATTACCTGAAGCATTAGCTTTGGCTTATCCCGCCAGGGAGCCTGCTCAAAATTCCACACCTCTTTTGTAAAACAGTTATACCAGCCATTTCCGAGAATAACCCCTATGACGTTTTCTCCCGGTCTAAAAGCGTCAGTCACATCATATGTGTTGTAAAGCACTGTCTCATCATATCTGGTAAAAGCAGGTTTAAGAACATCATCGCCTATTTTTCTCCCATTAATGTACAATTCATAATACCCCAAGCCGCAAACATACGCTCTTGCTGATGCTACCTTTTTTTCTAATGAAACCACGCGGCGAAAAAGCGGTGCAGGAGACGGCTCCATATTACCAGTATGTGGTGCAGCTATCCACTGACCATACCAGTCGCTTTGATTAAGCAATCCCATTTCCCAGTACGCTATTTCACTCCAGGCAGAAGGTTTTCCATCCATATCCCAGACTTTAACCTTCCAGTAGCACCTTTGCCGTGACTTTAATTCTCTTCCTTTATAAACCACATGAATGGATTGATCCGTTTCCACTATGCCAGAATCCCACATGTCGCCGATATCTTTATTCAATAATTCTTTTTCGCTTGCCACAAGAACCCGATACGCGGTCTGACGCTGTCCCCTTTCTTGCGAAAGCAAAGCCCAGCTTAAACGCGGGTTGGGTGTCTCCACACCCAATGGATTGTACAAATAATTACACCTTAATTTCCCTACTGTCAATTTAGTATCCATAATATCCTCTCCCCTTTTATATCCCACATTTTTTCACAAAACTTAAGTTTTTCTTTAATTTCCATATCTATATTATATCACTTTAATTCGTAATGAAAAAATCAAAATCTTCCGCTTAAAAGATCTATCTTCCTTTTCATGTAATACATAAAGTTCTCCAACGGCACATCAGGCGGTACCAGGTGGTCGACGGTTGGAATAAATCCTCCTTCTTCGATGAGGGGTAATAACGACATCAGATGCTCTTCAATATCAGCTTTTGTCTTAGCAAGGATCCTTTTATCTATACCACCCCAAAGCCTGAGGCTTCTGCCAAACTTCTTTCTCAATTTTATTGGGTCCATATCTGCTGCTCTTTCCATAGGCCATATAAAATCCACGCCGGCGTCCATTAAAAGAGGTATCAACGCTTCGCAGTTGCCATCAGTGTCAACGCCTACATACCTTACACCATGGCTCTTAAAGTAATCGACAAGACGCCTCATATGAGGATATATAAACTCCTTATAGGTCTTGGGGCTCAATAACGGACCGCTTTTCATGGCCATATCTTCGTTAATAAACACGTAATCCACATCGGTTTTTTCCAAAATCGGCCTGCTAACTTCTATGGTAAAATCAGCTATAAACTCCATCATCTCATGCATTAACTCAGGCTGATCATACCACGCGTAGCATAAGTTTTCCGTGCCCATCCACTCTCTGGCTCTCCAGTAAAACCCTAAAGTACTGCAATTTCGACCAAGCACCAAAACATGGTCTCTGCTTTTCCAACGAGGCAACATGATTTTCTCCCATTGAGGGGGATATCTTCTTCGCATATTAGCCACATATCTCTTTTTTAGTTCTCGAAAATCATCGATATTTTCCACCGGGAATTTTAAATATTGATCCATACTGGCCCTGGTGCCGTGAGCCGTCCCTTCAATCAAAGCCTTGGTGACGACGCCGTTTTCGTGCCTTATGATTTCATACCTATCTGTTTTTTCGATAATTTCTGCTTCAAATGGAGGAATCATTCCGTAGTTTAAATTTATAAATTCCCTGGCATCCATATCAAAAAATTCTTCTCCCGTGAACCAATCCCAATGCAGATCGTAAATATTCAAACCTTCTTTTTCCCATCTATCTATGGTCTGCCCCCAGACACCTACTTCGTAGTTGGGTATGCGGTCAACAGCCTTATATTCCATCGTGTTGATAAACCTCTCCCTTTGAGTCATAGCTTTATCAGTAAACATGTTGCAACCCCACCCTTTTAGAATTCCTATCTCTTTTTATAAGTGCGGGCTACTTCTACCATCGCCATGATGTTTTCAGCAGGTATATTGGGATGCAGTTCCGTGGTCGAACCCAAGAAATAACCTACACCGCCTGCCTCTTCAATAGCATTAATACAAGCTTCCCGCACTTCTTCTACTGTACCAAATGCCATCAACTGGCTAACATCTATGCCGCCGGTTATAAACAGTTTATCGCCATAGCGTTGCCTTACCTCTTTTATGCTCATGCCAGCTACTGTCTCCATGGGATTTATACCATCGATACCCGCATCAACCAGATCATCCATTATGGGCATGAGATTTCCGTCTGAATGGAAAAGGCATTTTACCCCTGCATCATGATAGGTATCGTTGAGCCGTTTTAACCGCGGGAAGAATTCTTTTTTTAAGAAAGCCGGAGGAAATATAGGTCCACTCTTATATGCCAGATCCGTATAAGTCAACACTATAGGTACCAGTTCAGGGTCAGCGATGGCCTTAGCCCGCCTTATCTCAGCCTGATTTAAAGCTTCCAGCCATTCCGACACCAGATCTGGTTCGTCAGCCATCAAGTAGCTAAAAAGCTCTATACCTGCCATACTGCGAGCATAATCCAGGCCAACATCGCTTTCTACCACGATCACCGTATCATCGCCTATACCTCTCATATGTTTTATTATACGTTCTCTATAACTTTTTACATAAGCCTCGTCAGGTTGCCATCTGTTTTTTCTGTCAATATCCTTCTCAACCCACTTTTTCAACCCTTCTACGTCATCAAAAGGCCTCTTTTCTATCCAGGATGTATATCTATCGTTATAATAAACAAAACCATCTTCATTCGCAGAATATCCAGGATGGAAATTGGGCACTACGATCATGCGCGTCATGTCCAGCAACTCTCTTATTGCGGCATACTCCAATCTCCACGCATTTTCTTCAGTTATCTTCTCCCCGCCAATGTATTCCCGTATATTGTCATTGTCTATGATGTCGTAGACCGGTATTCTATCCGTCTCCTGAAAATTAATTGTCCTTAAAACCCTTTCCCTTTTTGTCATTTCCTTCATAACAGCACCGCCCTTCAACAGCTCCCTTTCTCAATAACGCTTCTCAAGCATTTAAGATAATACAAATAGTTTTTCAACGGCACATCTGGCGGAATAGAATGGTCTACATCAGGTATGTATCCGCCTTTTTCTATGAGAGGTGGTACTTTACGCAATATCTCTTCTCTTATAGCCCTCTCATCTTTAGCCAGTACTTTTTTGTCTATACCGCCGATCATGCGAAGTTCCGGATATTCCTGTCGCAGTTTAACCACATCCATTCCTGATTGAACTTCTAAGGGCCAAACGCCATTGATACCTGCTTCCAGCCATATGGGTATAAGCTCGCTTATATCCCCGTCGCTGTCTACAAAGATCAGATCAATGCCCTTTGATCTCAAAAAATCCGTAACCTTTCTATAGCGTGGCAACATAAATTTTCTCACCATTTGCGGCGATATCAATGAACCGTGATTGTAAGCCATATCCTCCCAGAAGGCAAAAAAATCTATTTTTGTATACTTTAATATCTCATCAACTATAGCAATTATCAGTTCGGCTTTATCGTCCATCATCTCTTCAATGAGCACAGGGTCATCGTAAAACGTAAGGACCAGATTTTCCAGTCCCATGAGATTTCTTAAAGGGCCAAAAAAACCTCCTTCCCTATCGGCAAACATTCTTATAGGTAAATTGCTATTCTCATTGTAAAACCTTGCTCTTTTCTTCCACTCCTCGGTTATGCGCTGTTGAGCGTTAAGCCGAAAACGCCACTTTAGCTTGTGATAATCCTCCCGGTTTTTTACGGGAAATTCCAAAAAATCCGGCATAGATGTTTCGGGGTCTGTCTTCTTTTCCCTCATCTTTATGCCTTCGTGGTTTATATAAACCACGAAGGCATCATCCTCTTCTAAAACGGTTCGCTCAAATGCCGGACACATACCAAAATATATTCCAAGTTCCACAACGCCATCGGCATCAAACAATCTGTTCAAATCTACATTCTCCGGCAAGCCTTCGCTATGCCACCGCTTTAAAGTCGTAGCCCACGGCCCGCCTATATAAAAAGGGACCCTATCCACCGATTTAAATCTCATGGTGTTTAAAAAACGCTCTCTTTGATTCATTATATCACCCCAATTTACTTATCATAAGGACAAAAAGTTCAACTATCCTGCAGCGGTATTATTCTAAAGTTTCAACGCTCCGCTGGTCATGCCTTCTATAAATTGTTTCGAAGCAAAGAAAAACGCCACAAGCAGCGGTATACTCGTTATCACATACCCCGCCATAGCAGGGCCAAAATTCCTGGTAACCTGAGCTGTCGTTGACGTAAAAGGCTGCAAGCCTATGGCAATGGTATACAGATCCTGCGACGTCAGCGCAATACTGGGCCATATGATATCGTTCCAGAAAAACAACAAGCTCAATATTGCCAGTGTTGATATCATAGGCATGGACAGCGGTATTGCAATCTTTCTAAAGGTTTGAAAAGTGGTAGCGCCGTCAATTCTAGCCGCATCAAATAAGTCCTCAGGTATTGCAGCCATAAATGTCCGCAATACAAATATGCCAAAAGGAAGCTGCGACCTTATACCAGGTAATATTACGGCCCAATAAGAATTTAATATCTTTAAATTATCCACTACTTTAAACAAGGGAATAAGTGTCAATATTCCCGGAACCATCATGAGTGCCAGTATAGACATAAACAGAAACTCTTTACCCGGAAAGTCAAATCTGGCGAATATAAAAGCGCTCAAAGTAGCAATTATCAAAATCAATGCAACGGCAATTATGGTTATTATAAGCGTATTTACGATATAGACGCTCACGTACTGCCATGCGATTTTATAATTATCAAAATTTAGTGGAAACGATAAAAGCCATGGATTATGTATGTTCTGTTCTGGTGTCTTAAAACTCTTAAACAGCATCTCTATTAAAGGCAAAAATGTGAAAAATAACAATAACCACGTCAAAACATGCAACATCCACTCTTTATAATCAATATATCTCACTCTTAACGTCCTGGCAACAGGCCTTTCAACTTTCACATTATACAATATCTCCACCTTCTCCCTTTTAATAGTTGACCTCATTGGCTTTACCAATTCTGGTATTAATAATGGTAAGTATGAGAATAACCCCAAACATAAGCAAACCTATTGCAGATGCATAGCCAAAATTGCCGTACCCAAACGCATTTCTGTACATCCAGTAGCCTGGCACCATAGTGCTGTTGGCCGGACCACCGTTTGTCAAAATATATTGTAGGCCAAAACCTTGAATACCGCCAATAAGCCCGAGTATTACCAATAGCTTTATCTGACCCAACAAGAGAGGCAAGTCAATGTAAATAAACCGTTTAATACCAGTAGCTCCATCCAACTTGGCCGAGTCGTAAACGCTTTCAGGCACGTTTTGAAGCCCTGCCATATAAATAAGGAAATTGACCCCTGATACCCATGGAAAGCCTATCAAAATCAGAGAATACAGTGCAGTATGGTAATCTCCTAACCATCCAATTTTCTCAAAGCCCAATGCGCTCAATATAGAGTTCAGCAAGCCTACGTTGGGTTCAAATACAAGGTTTTGCCACACCAACATTATTACCACACTTGGTATCAGCATGGGAATTATAAACAAAAACCTGTATATATTGCTGAGCTTCTTATTCTTCATATTAAACAACAATTCTGCTCCAAGCAATGGAGGAATAAGGCCTGTTATCATGCCAGCTATTAGCAAAATCACCATGTTATATATTGAAGAAATAAATATCCTATCGTTTACAAATAGATTGACGAAATTTCTAAAACCTATGAAATTGGCTATATTCCCATCCCAATCAGTAAATGCGTAGTAAAATGCGATAACAGCAGGATAATAGCCAAAAATCAATATAATGATAAATGCAGGCAGCAGATATAGATACAGTTCTTTTTTTCTGTAAATCTCTCGCAGCAAACCCATTTGACTTCCCCTCCTCTACCATTTAGATGTATCCCAGTGATTCTGTCTTATCTGCTCCTGAACGGATATTTTCATCTCAGCCGTCAAGGAATCTATCATCTGCTTCAGGCTATACTTTCCTAAAATATATCCTGGGTAATAATTTGTTTCAAACTGGTCGTGGGCGCGTAAAGAAAGCGAATCCCATAATGCAAAGGTATGCCAATCCACAAAACCTTTCTTTTGGTCCTCTATCGCCGCGTCATAAAGAGGTTTAAACAGAGGCAATGGTTCTGCGCCATTTACAGCTGGTGTGGCGGTCCCTAGCTTATTTACCATCAAGCTGTTGTTATGTGGCTCAGTTAAGAACTGAAGAAAATCAAAAGCCAGATCTGTAGTTCCCTTAACCTTCGTAGTATTCGTAACAAGCCATGTAGTGCTATAGCCTGCATCTCCTCTCACAACGCCTATGCCACCATAAGGCGAATCTTCCTTTGATACGATAGGATATGGCATTATCCCAAAATCAAATTTTCTGGATTTGTCATCACTGATAGTCCGCATGTGAATGCTTATACCTTCTATCATTCCCACTTTGCCATTTAAAAACAGATCAAGAGCATTTGCCGTCATCCAACCCTTTGGATAATATTTGGTCTTTTCTTTCACGAATTTGAGATATGCCACAAACTGCGGTGAATCAAAAGAGAATATGCCTTTAGTAAAGCCCCTCGCAAATTCTTGGTTATCTATAACCCCATCTTTTACCAGTACATCCATCTTGGGCAGATACGAATTCATAAAGCAGCCACCTAGGAATATATCATACCAGTGATATAGCGGCAAATACGGTATCACACCAACCTCGCGGAGTTTTTTTTGCGCATCCATAAATTCCCCAAAGGTCTCCGGTATCTTATCTATTCCAGCTTTTTCAAACATATCTTTGTTGTATATAATGCCTATAGGTATAGTATCAAGGCCAACCCAGTACAAGTGGCCATCAGGAGATCTTAGGGCATCCACCCATACCTTGTTAAATTGGTCAATCCAGTGCTTATTCCCCGGTACGTATTTGTTGGGTTTTTCTAAATACGAGTCAGATGGTATAACCCAATCCTTACCCACAATCATATTTTTATATGCTCCCATATTCATGTACACAATATCAGGTGCTTTTTTACCTATAAACAAAGGGATAAGCCTTTGAGGATCACCGCCAAATGTTGTATCCAATATCTGTATCTTTACTCCCGGATGCAGCTTTTCCCATTGATCAGCCAACACTCTTAACTCATTATATGGATACGGATTGGCATCAGACTTTACCATGCTCTTTGTAGAATAATAATTCCCCGTACCTCCACCGGCATCTACCACAATAACCTTTTCGCCACCGGTATTGTTTGTGCTGTAATTGATATCTTCCGAAGAACTGTTTGTTGCTTTCCCGCTCCCCTGTGGCACAAGGCCTTTTACTATATAGCTATAATTGCCTGTACAGCCCGACAATACAAAAATTGCGAGCAGGCAAAATAACCATATAAGGTGCCTTTTCATAGATCAACTCCCCCTCTTAATTAATCACTTATTTCTACAGTAAAGGGATTTGCTTGTAAGGCAGCAAATCCCTTTACTGTAGTCCTTAGTACCTCTAAATTTTCGCCTCTATATTTCTACATCATTTAGGATAAACCTGACCCGTCGCAATATAATACTTTAATATGCCAGGCATCCAGAACGCCATCACATCGTCATAATCTTTATCAGTTGCAGGCATAGGCATATTCCTGTTGTATTTCGCCAGCTGATCCTCCATAGGCACACCGCCGATCTGCCCGGCATTAACCATGGTTGTACCTGTATTCCAGAACCAGGTAAATGCCAGTGCATTTTCATTTATAATCCATACCAGATCTCCTGAAACCTTTTTCAATTCGTCTTCACTCATATAAGGCATTTTCTTCAACACATCGTTAATGTTAACATCCTTGCCATCCGGCCCTTTAAATATCATGTTAGTGCGGCCCTGATCCGGACCACTCTTAAACGTGGGGAAATTGCCTGCTTGCCCTGGAAAACCATTGAAAAAGTTATTAAATATTGTAGGTGGATCATTTATTCCATCATTAGTCCAGTTAAACATAAAATCCCACGCCATATTATACATAGCCTTTGGCCTCGTAGCATTGGTGTAGTAAATGCTGGGATCCTGTACCGTAAGTTTTGTAGGCAATCCAAACTTCGTCATCTCTTCTGCCTGTACTTCCATGCCTTTTACAGGCCATCCTGATTGACACGCAATCGTTAAATTATACATCTTACCGTTTTTGTCTCGCCAGATTCCATCAGAGCCTTTTGTCCACCCTGATGCCTTCAACATCTCTTCTGCCTTGGCAGGATCGTATTTATATTTTGTCAGCTTATCCTGTATATCCTTTGATACCCATGGATCCATAAACTGAGGTATAGGAAGTAATGCTGTAGCAGCATAGTCCACCAGCGTTGCATAAGGGTTAGCTACATCCCTTATTTTGCTCCTATCTACAGCGTATAGCACAGCTTTTCTTACATTGACATCGTCAAAAGGTGCTTTCTGTATGTTAAAAGATGTGCCAAATGCGGCCGGATCACCTGCGGGATAGAAAACCAAATCTTTGTTTGTCTGCAATAGATTTTCGATGATATCCTTTGTACCTCCTGTTTCCCATCCACCAGCCAGATTGGTCTTGCCGGATCTGAACATGGCCAAAGCCCCTGGCTGATCGGCTATATATAGATGAACTTTATCAAATTTCACATTGTCCTTCCAGAAGAAATATGGGTTCTTTACCAGGATCATTTCAGATGCTGTCACTTTCTGTACCATAAACGGACCTGTACCAATAGGCAACTTGGGATTTTCTTTCGTAAAGTCCTGCCAATTTTTGTTCAACGCATCAGATGTGTCTTTATCAATATATTTGCCAAACGGCCCTCTCTTGGATAGATCGTCCGTAGGCTGTGCTTTATCCAGTATCTCTTTTGCCTTGTCTACATATTTGCCGTAAATATGATAAGGAATTGTATCCTGGACATCATGAGCAATATACTTTATCTTTAAATCATCTGGCGGCGAAAACTTATCCCAATTAAACACCACCGTATAATCATCAGGTGTATCGATGCTTTTAAGGAACTTTGTTACGTAAGTGCCGTTGTTTAAAATGTAGTACGCCCAGACATCCTTGCTGGTAAATGGTTGTCCATCGTTCCACTTCACATCTTTTCTCAAATGAATGATAGTCTGTAAACCCTTTTGTTCATAAGATTCTGCTATAAACGGCTTAAAATTACCTGTACTTCTCCACCACTGAAATAAGCCACAGTAAACCCAGTCATACGCTGAGCCTACGCCACCTGCTGCAAAAGGATTACCTTGATATAACGGCGGTTTAGGCCAACTACCAAAAGCATATGCTATAGCTTTTTCTTTATTTTTTAGTTTAACCGGTGCATTGTTCTTTTTAACATTAGAAGATACAGCTTTATTAGAAGTTTTATCAGACGAGCTTGTAGATGTTTTTCCACATCCGCTCAATAGAATTGTTAATAACATTATAACCGATAAAAAGACAGCAATATTCCTTTTAAGCACGTACATCCTCCCCCTCGTATCATTTTACTTTAGATTTTATTTGTCACTGTATATGTCCACTCTATCAATTAAATTTTCACCGATAAAATCACCTCCTTGTAAACTTTTACTATTAATATATTATGCTCCTATTGCTAAATATTACTTTAATCTTCTATAAAAACATTTTCAAAGTCCAAATTTGACCAAATTCGTCGAATATTCGCTGTTTTTTTTTTTTTTGAATATTTCTCGCGTTTTCTCATTGTTTCTTTAATTTTGATATGGGAACTGTGTTATTCTCAATTTAGCTGCTCCATAAGGTATGAGTTCGATATCTTCCTCTGGTTCATCTGAAGTCACAGGACTCATAGGCAATTCGCCTGCCGAATTGGATTGTAACTGCCATTCTTTTACTCTTTTGCCCTTGCACTTTAATATAATAGGTGGATTGGATGAATCGTATGGCTGATAAGTTACGTCATGCTTCTCTATTGTAAAAGAACGACTGGGGCTTTGTACATCCAACAGCAAAGCATAGTTCCATGGAGTAGTAGGATATACCTCCCAATCAGCATAAGGACCAGTACCCCTCAGCTTGCTCCATCGTTCTCCAATCCTTAGTGAAAATACCAAAGGACCACGCTCTACAGCCACCGAATTGTTGTACCATCGGCTAATTCTTATATCCATAGGCAACCGTAGAATAATTTGATCACCATCACTCCATTCTCGCTTTACAATAGCAAAAGTGCCCGCATGCGGAGTAGCAAATAAACCACCATTCACCATCACTTCTGCTTTATAGCACCAACCTGGTATGCGCAGCTTTAATGGAAAGCAAACAGATTTATCACAATGTACAGTAAAGGTTATACTTTCATCAAATGGATAATCGGTTTGTTCGTCAATAACAATATTGATGCCATTACCCACTTTTGTGTTAACACTACATGGAGCATATGTCAACGCTACCACACCATTATCAGCTAACATCCACAAACTGTTAACAAATTTAGGCCATCCTTGATGCATGTTGGCAGTACAACAACCAAAGTTGGGTTCCAAACCAAAAAGATTGGATTCATCGCCGTTATTATACCAATTTCTTTTTGCTTTAGTCACCAGTACCTGATTGGCCTGCTGATCATATTGATGCCCCCACATATCTTTGGTAAAAGCAGCTGGTAAAGCATTATACGCTACTTTTTCCAATATATCCGAAAACATAGTACTCTCAAATATTGACAGCAATACTTGCAGGCTGAACATATACTCTACCACAGCACATAGTTCTGTTTCCTGTGATGGATTACGGCCGCTTAAATGTTCATCACCTGTAAACATTCCATTTGCAACACCATGATATTTCATAAGGTTTTCTATAGCATTTACAACGGCTTCCTTGTGTATGGGATTATTGGTATAAAGATATCGCAATGCTGGCTCTTTTATAGCCATGGCTACATTAACCACATGATTGTAATGATAGTTCATAAGTCTTACTAACTCATCGTGAGGTCGCTTTATAACATATTCCCATTCATAATAATACCTTATAGGACGGACAAAAGGAAAATCATTAAAGAAATCAGTCCAATTCAGTGTTTGATCAAATATAATTTCAGCCAAATCCAACAGCTCTCTATCACCTGTTTTATTATACAACCAATATATGGCGAATATGTTCTCACCGCCCCTGGCCTGTGCCCAATCCTTTAATGGTCTCTCTTTTATATGAGACTTTTGATAGGCAAAATATTTCGTCATAAACTCTAAAACCCTTGAATCAGCAGTAGCTTCGTAATATTGAATCAATGCCTTGAGCATTATCATCCTAGGCCACCAATCATCGTTGTTTTCTGGTCCAAAGAAGCCGTTTTCCTTCTGGCTATTTAATGTCCATTCTACCCACTTTTTGGCTTTCTCTATAAGCCTTTCATCATTTAACAGATAGGCCAACGGTATTAATCCATCACAGTAATACGGGCCTCTTTCCCAATTTTCGCCAGTTCCCCCTAGCCACGCACTGTAAGAACCCACCGAATCCCATATTTCATCCAGATGCCCCGTCAAACCATTAGCTTGGATTTGCAATTGATTATAAAGCCAACCTTTAGGCTTTATAGCTCCTAAAGGCAACGGAGTATGAAGTGTTTTTATCATTCGTAGACACCCCTTTCTTCAACCTCTTAGTTATGTAACTCCAAAAATTATTTCCTTTAAAAACTTATAGTACCTACAAACCTTAATTTTAAGGGAATAGCCTTTTGCTATCCCCTTAGTAATTCTTTTTTAAAAAATTCTACCGATTCATTTATAGCTGTTTTCTCCCATTCAAGATTATTAAAAGTGTGGTCTGCATTTTCTATTGTAACCCTTCTAGCATTGCTTCCATAAACCTCATTGAGAATTCTATCAGATACTTTATACTCTACAGCAGCATCATTAGTTCCATGCACTATAAGTACATTGTTGTTATAACCTTTAGACAGCTCAAATATATTTAATTTTACGATATCCTCCACAAAATTCTTGCTAAGGGCAAGACCACCTATATCTACAAAACCGTATTTCTCCATTGTATCGCCAAATCTATTGTTCTCCCCATTCGCCATCGCCTCAGGTATGTTAAAAGCAGGAGCCCATAGTACTAATGCTTTTACATCATCCTTATACTCATTTGCAAGAACACCTGCAATAGCTCCTCCCATGCTTAAACCAAGTACCCCTATCCTATTCAGGTCAGTTGTAGGCTGCTGCTTAATAAAATTCAATATCTGCCTGGCATCTTCTAATTCGCCGCTAAAGGTCATTTCACTAAAGTCTCCATCGCTTTCCCCTGACCCGTAAAAATCAAATCTGACACTTCCTATTCCTGCTTTTTCTAAAGCTCGTGACAATTTTACAAATATAAAATGGGGCTCCATTTTATTTCCCGTAAAGCCGTGAAAGATCGCTACCATTGGCACTTTCCCGTTTGAATTATCAGGTATGTGCATCATACCTCTTAAAGTCCTTCCACTGTATGTAATCTCAACAGCTTTTTGCATAATTAAAACACCTCCACGATTTTCTATAATTTATTATAGCATATCTTAGAAAACATTTCCTCTATCGACGATACACCCATCATCCAAAACCATCACCTCATCGGCAATAGCTAAGGTAGAAAGGCGATGGGAAACAATCAAGGTTGTGCGCCCTTTCATCAACTACCTTAATGCATTTTCTATCTGATGCTCCGCAACACTGTCCATGGAGGCAGTAGGTTCATCCAGCAGCAATACCGGAGCATCCTTTAAAAAAGCTCGAGCAATGGCAATTCTCTGCCTTTCGCCGCCTGAAAGCTCCCTGCCGCACTTTCCGATTATAGTGTTATAACCATCAGACAGCTTCTCTATAAAATCATGGGCAAATGCCGCTTTAGCCGCATCTATGACTTCGTCTCTAGTTGCCTGCGGTTCTGCTATAGCGATGTTATCGTAGACGGTGCCCATGAATATAAAGGTGTCCTGGGGTACATAGGAAAAGTATTGCCTCCACTCATCAAGGGACATATCAGAAAACGCCTTCCCATTGATGTACATACTCCCTGATTCAGGCACATACAAGCCCGCTAATAGTTTCAAAAGGGTACTTTTGCCTGCACCGACCGCTTTTACCGGCTATACCCAATACCGAGCCACGTTTTACCCTAAAGGATATGTCCTTTAAAACCAACCTGTCTTTATAACCAAATTTAAGGTCTTTTACTTCCCCAATACATGGGATAATAATCCTGAATAAATTTTATTAGCCCTGACAACAAAATCAAAAAAGTCAAGGTCACAATAATGTCTTTAACCCCAAGGACATCTTTTGCTGTACTCATGGCATCCGCGCTCTTTCGCAATAAAATCGCCGTGCCGATGGTTGTGGCAATCCCTGCCACTATTATCAGCTGAAACGATATTAAATCCCACCAAAAATGCGGGAAAAGACCCGGTATGCGCTTTAAAGCATCATTTTTCTTCATATCATTTCTCCCCCTATGTAATATCCTGGTAAGACATCAGGAATACTCTTGAGGAGTTTTCAAAATCTAATTTTTAACATACTACCAATTTTGATCCTCTCTCCATTCTGTACTTTTTTAACAGAACCATCGGTTTCTACGTAAATCTCATCATATACATCTTTTAAATCGATGACCATATACCACTCATCTTCATCAGTATGTATAGCATACTCACTCCTGTCATCTATTCTCTTATAGCTGAAATCAAATAAAGCAGTCCCTATCCTCACTCCATTGTATTCCCAATTGTCCCATCCTACAGGGTTGCGCGGTTTAAATAAAATCTCTTTTTTATAAGCATGAGGCCTAATTCCAAAAACGTATGTAACAATTGGCCATATTATCCCATATCCCGTCCATGCCTGAACAAAACATCCATAATCAGGCGACATTTCAGAAAATGTACCTGGCATCCTGATAGAGAACGTGGATATTATCTGGTTGATATATCCAAGCATCTGTTCTATCCTCTCATACTGCCCTTCTGCTTCTGCCTGCGCCGCAGTAGAAATGGTCATCATGGCACTTTTATCGGTGCCGCACAGCTTAAGGCCAAATCTTCCTGTATATTCACTGCTCTCCATCACATCCAGTGCTTTGTGGGCCTTATCTACCTCTGCTATCCCTTCCTCCATAGGTAAATTAATAACCCAATTTTTCATTAAATGATTTGTCTCTACCAGGTTCTGCATCTATCGCTTCTCCTTTGAGTTTTTCTATAATATTTATGAACTCATCATCGTTACTATAAAAGCCTCTGTTTTTGAAAATGTCATATCTATCAATAAATTCTTCTGGTTTTGCCATAAAATCCGCAAAAGTATTATCCTCTTCTTTCCAGAAATCTGTATTGATTTTATCTTTTAATAACCCCGCTTTTTCTCTCCAGATCTCACTGCCCTCAATCTTTAAATAATCCAGCATTTCAGCATAGGCTTCCAGCGCTCTCTGGGTAAAAACAGCTGTATCTATGTTTTCACAATTTAACCCTTCAATCTCAATAATCCCATAACCTTCGGGCAAAAGATCGTCATCTTTATCCATATCATTTAGCAGCCAATTTATTGACTTCTCTATAAATGGAAACATCTCTTTTAAAAAGTTTACATTTCCAGTCCACTGAAATACCTGCCATACAAGTTTTATAAATTGAGCTGTTTCCTGTGTATTCCCTTTATTAAAAACCACACCATTGGTCGATACCTCATGAATTATTCTGCCATTGCCGTTTTCTTTTTCAGATACATTTTTCAATAATCTGAGCGTGTCTTCGATCTCATCAAACCTTCCAGTTGGCAATAAGCCTAAAAGGGCATAACCGTTATCGCAGCCAAACCACCACGGATATTCCGGAATGCCTGCCCCTAGGCCCCTACCTATATCCGGTACATCTCTTATCAACCAATCGTAGTTAAATTTAACCCAATCGATTGCCTGATTAATCCTCTCATCCGGAACTCTTATATTTCCACTTTTTATTAATTCCATATATCTATTTGATTTTTCTTCAAAGAGTTTATCGTGGTTATCTTTAATAAAATTAAAATCCTTTAACGCCTTTTGTTCCGAAACATATGACCCACTGATAAAAAAATTTATACTGTACGTGGATTTGCCTTTTATTTCAATATTTTTATATATTAACTTTCCGTTGGCACCATTGCCGTTGGTATTTTCTATATACCCTAATTTATCAGGTATTTCCCAGTCATCAGCTTTTTTATCAGAGCCCCAAACAATATACCACGGATTCTTTTCATCCCTACCAATAAACACTCCTACGTCTTCCCTATATTCCAGCAAGTCGTCGCCATCAAATATATTTAATTTTTCTGCCAGCCACACCGGACGAAGATCAGTTCTTAATAGCAATTCAAAGGTTATTTTCTTATCGTTGTTTGTTATATTTTTTATCTCATAATTTATTACAATTCCTTCTATCCCATCGGGACAGAATTGCTTTCTTTTTACTATTAAATCATTACCTTTTAAATTATAAACAAACTCCTGATAAAAAGGACCGGTTATATACATCGAAGCCTTTTTCAGAAATCTCTGATATTCACCTTCTTTAATCACTGCCCAAAAGCCATCTGCTAGCTTTATCGGATGATCCCATAAGCCGCCCATTTCTTCGGGTACATGCCCTCCCATATCAGGAAAAAGGCCATCCTGTGTACCGACCAAATATATTCTATCTCCCGCACAAACATATGGGTCATCCAGTCTATGGCTTTTGCTGATCTTATACGAATCTAACATCATACATCCTCCCCATTTCCAATTATGTTTGCATTATAGCATATTATAGTGATATTTATAAAGAGCTTAGGCAAAAGTGTACCTGTCCATTGGGTAAAACTATTTTCCCTTTAACTCCATCAGGCAACTTAACGGATATAGTAAATTCACCATCAACTATCTCCCATCTAACATGAATGACACCGTACATGGTAGGCACACTACCCTCTGCTCCTGTTAAATTTAAAATATGGGGTTTTATAAGCACCTCTTTAAAACCCGGCTTAAGCGGCTTTATCCCTAAGATTTCTGAGAGAAATTCATATATAGGGGTGGAAGACCAAGCATGGCAGTAGCTCCTGGCAAAGTACGGATCTTCTGGCCATGTAGTAAGGTCTGTTTTCATCATGCTATGCCACATGGTAAAAAGCCTTGGCGCTACATCATCATACGAGTCTGCTTTACTCAATGCCCTGAAAACATAAAATCTGCCATAAAGGGTAGACTTTGCAAGAATAGGATTTACGCCGATTTGAGATGCAATAGCTTTTGCCTGTTCCGGTGTAGCAGCTTCAGATAGTATTGCCCAGGCATTACCCAGTTCGCTGAATTCATCATAACCCGGTCTGTCCCTATACAATTTGTGTTCATCAGACCAGCAGGATCTCCTTACCTCTTCTGTAATTTTATCCCTTATATTCATAAAGTGATCCGCTTCACGTTCTCTTCCAAACTCTCTAAACAGTTCTGCAGCCTTCATCAGAGCATAAGCATACTGTAAGCTTATTAAGGCAGTCACTCCACCTTCTGCTCCCGGCGGGCAACCATTAGGGTGCTTCCACTCTTTTACCCAATCTACTACTTTCCAATACGGTAACTTCTCCAACAAATATGAGTTATTTAGGTACTTTTCAAGCCAATGAAGTGTAGCATTAATTCCATCAAGACATCGTTCTGTAGTTTCTTTATCAGCCGTGTGCAAATAATAATCGCTTACCATAACCACCCAGAGTATTGACCACGATGGAATTTTCTGAGGAACTACACTCGGATACCTGCTTTTAGTTATACCTTCATAATCCCTTGACCAATCAAAATGCAATACAGCCTGCCTTGTAAGGGACCAATCGCCAGAAACATATCCTGCAACCAGCGAAACAACCTGGCTGTCCCCTGCATACTGCATCTGCTCATAATACGGGCAATCTTCAAAGGTCTCATGCGTACACAATCTGACAGTCCACCATGACATATCCCACATTTTTTTGTGTAACGGATCTGATGATTGATATGTAGCAACTTCTTTTAAAGGATAGGAAATAAATCTATAATGTATATCTTCTATAAAAAGTTCTTCATCAAAAGTCTCTATATCTACTTTAACGTACCTAAATGTCCTCCAGAGTATCGGTTCATAATATGTCACCTTCCCTGATGAAATAACTACATCGAAAATTCCTTCAACATCCCCTTTGTCCGGTACATGATATGGCGTTTTTCGGCCATCCACATATAAAGCCTCTGAGTAAGTTAGCTTGATCCTTGAATTTTTGCCTCCTCTGACCTGAATTACAGGGAAACCAGTTGTAAGCATGCCAGCATCCAGTATAAAACTTGCATTGCTATGTGGCATTACCCGCATATCATTCATACCCTGCCGCTTATATATTGCTACAAACTGCATATCCTTCTCTTCCAGCTGGGCTATCATTCTAGGTATAAGCCTGTAAGGAAGTGACGTATCCGTTACATTGTCAGGGCGTATTCCCCTGTCCTATATACTTATGATGTTTTTTCTCCTGTATTTGTTTAACTTGAATATAGAAACATTCATTCATATATAATGTTTGCTTTTTATACAGAATAAAAAATGCATTATTGGGTATTACTTGTTATGAGGTGGTTACAATGAGGACAAGGAGAAGAAATTCAGCTGACATAGGTATAGCAAAAAATGACGATGAAAGGATAGCAATATCCGAAGCGTTAAATCTCATACAAGCCGATCAGCTGATTAACAGCAATGATGTAGTGGTGATCACTCCTAATTGGGTTCAACAGCAAACTCCACAGACAGGAGTGGTGGTTGGGCCTGAGAGTCTTAGAGAGATTATAAGGTTTGCTAAAAAAAATAATCCACGCAGAATTGTCGTCGCAACAGGTTCAGGTGAAAAAGATACAGCAGAAATTATGAATTCCATGGGCTTTGACCAGGTGATTAAGTCAGAAGGTGTTGAATTTATTGATCTAAATAAAGGCCCATTTATAAGAGTAGACCTGAATCATGATTCGCCATCATCCACAAACCTTAACAAATTATTTGATGAAATGACTTTTTTAATTTCCTTTACACAGCTTAAGGTTCATGAGGAAGCTACAGTGTCAGCCTCAATAAAAAACATTGCTATGGGGTGGCCACCTGCTGAAGAACACGGTCATCCAAAAAAGGATAAAGGAATACACAAGAATTTACATGGTTTTATACGGGCAATGGCACAACTAATTCCCATTGACCTTTCTATCGTAAGCTTAAATCCTGCAATGGTAGGTACAGGACCTTCTGGTGGAATACCTATACACACAGGGATCATACTATGTGGTACTGATGCTGTTGCTGTAGATACGATAGGTGCTCGCCTTTTAGGTTTCAAACCTCAAGCTATCTATTACCTTTATGACTGCATTAACAATGGTATTGGGATAGGCGATGTAAATCAAATGAATATAAAAGGACTTCCACTGGTTGAAGCAGAAAGAATTTTCAGCACCGCTGTTTACAGACAACCTGTTATTATAGACCAATAGCTAATTATCTAAACATTCGCCTTAACACCTTGAGGAAATTTAATAATAAACTTTGTACCTTCACCAACCTTGCTTTCAACAAACACAATTCCATCGTGCATATCTATTATCATCTTTGCTATAGATAATCCCAAACCCCAGCCCCCTTGCTCCTTGTTTCTGGATTTATCAACACGGTAAAACCTGTCAAAAATATGCGGTATGTCCTCCGGCGGTATGCCTATTCCATCGTCCTCAATAGACATTTTTACCTCCGATTCATTTCTAATTAATTTTATTAAAATACGGCCACCCTTTTTTGTATACTTTATGCTATTGTCAATAAATATCCTCAGCATCTCTTTAATAAGATTTTTATCACCATAAAAAATGATATTTTGTTCACTTTGTACTTTTATATTGTGCTCTGGTGATATGATTTTAGCTTCTGAAACAACCTCATTAACGATATCATTTAAACAAAAACTGCTCTTCTCTATTTTTATTTGCCCTTTATCACCTCGCGCAATTAGTAAAAGGCGCTCTGTCAATAACTTCATTTCATCCGCCTGCTTTTTTATAGCGTCAATGCCTTCCTGCAAAACACTCTTATCATTTTTACCCCATCTATCTAACATATCAATATATCCCTTTATAACCGCAATAGGTGTTCTTAATTCATGGGATACATCAGAAATAAATCTCTCTTGTCGCTCAAAGGAATCCTGTATCCTATTCAGCATTTCATTAAAGGTTTTTGCTAAACGGGTAAGCTCATCATCGGGACCATTTACCTTAATTCTTTTATTTAGATCAGTCGCCCTTATGCTTTGTACCTCCCGTATCAAATAATTGATCGGCTTTAATACTTTCAGTGTCACAACAAATCCCACGCCAATGGACAAAAATATACCTATCCCATCTACAAACAGCAGTATCATAAACAACGCCTTTAAGAAATCATATTCATTTTCCATGTCTTTTATAAGTTGGATGTAAAATATTTTACCACTTATTTCAATCCTCTGATTTAAATATACGAGGTGATATTCGTCTTTTTCTATTTTTTTTGCCTTGCCTACATTATTTAAATAGGGAAGTCTTAATTTGTCGTTTTTCACCGATGAATATATAATTTTACCATTACTATCATATACTCTTGCAATCATATTTTGAGATTCACCTGTATCAAACAATAAATTCTCATTATAATCATTAAACTCCCCTTTTATTTCCTTGATTTTTTCTAATATGGCATCTGATTGATTATAAACCTGATTTATGGATTGCTCTATAAGGTAATATCTCAAACCAAACAATATTGATGCACTGAGTATAAGTAACACTAAAGAAAAAAGTAATGAATAGATTAGGGTGATCTTTAGTGAAATCTTCATTATTTATGCTCCTTTATCACATACCCAACGCCTCTGACAGTCTGTATCAATTTTACATCATACCCGTCATCTATTTTACTCCTTAAATACCTTATATACACATCTACAATATTTGTATCGCCAATATAATCATATCCCCATACTTCATTGAGTATTCTCTCCCTGGACAAAACTATATTTTTATTTTTTAGCAAAAAAAGTAATAATTCAAACTCTGTTTTAGTAAGCGGCACATTCTTATTTCCTCTTGTCACTTCCCGTGTTGCTGTGTTTAATACAAGATCTGCCACTTTATAACTATTCTCGTCCTCCTGCTTTTTATTTTTTCTCAAAAGCACTCTTATTCTTGCCAACAATTCTTCTATGGCAAAGGGCTTTGTTACATAATCATCAGCACCGGAATCCAGTCCCATTACCTTATCTGATACCTCATCTTTGGCTGTCAATAATATTATCGGGATATTGGAAAATTCTCGCGTCTTCTTTAATAATTGTATGCCATCCATGCCTGGTAGCATTATATCCAGTATCGCCAGATCATATATATTTGTGGTTAATTTGTTATATCCTTCAATGCCATCATTGGCTATATCCACACTAAATCCCTCATGTTGCAATTCCAGCTCCACAAACCTGGCTATCATTTTATCGTCCTCGACTAGCAAAATGCTATTACCCATACTCATATCATTTAATCACCTCAAAATAATAACGCGGATATCCGCGCTATAAATCAAACTAAACATATTATAACTCATATATTATTTTTTGCAATTCTTCTGTATATGGAAATTACTTTATTTTCCAGCGGTTCAATGTATTTGTCAATATTCTTTAAAATACGACTGCTGATAAAGCCAACTGCCAATCCGCCTAATACATCGCCAGGGTAATGGACCCCCACATAAACCCTGGATATCATTACACCTATAGAAAAAGCGATCATTAAACTACCGATGACCTTATTGTACAGCATTTCAGTAAATGACACTGAACTGGAAAGTGATGAGTGGTCACTGGGAAATGACGCATCTGCCGGGTGTTTTATCAGTTGAACCACTTTATGCTCAACAAACGGTCTCGGTTCATAAAAAAATGCAGATATAATCAAATTAAATAATAGTGCAAGAAATCCTGCTAATGCAGAATTAATAGCAACTTTTTTATCTCTATCATTGCCCACAAGCCACTGCAAAATCAGAAAACCAGCATATATAAATGGTGAATACACAGCAAAAAAGATCATCAAATAATCCAGCCATTTAATATGCCCAGCAAAATCGTTTATGAGGTGCAGCCCGATTAAATTAATGTTCAATATTAATCACCTTTCTTTCTTAAGAAAAATGTTACACCTCATCGCTTAAAAAAATATTAATTAAGCATTAAAATTCAATTAGAATTTCATTTAGAAAATATTGTAATTAACATTTTAAAATTGCTCTTTCAAATAAAAATTTTTGTGTTGACAAAAATTGCTTCAAAATATATAATTTAAAATAACTCAAAATCTTATCGAAATACTTGGAATTAACGACTAAAGGGAAAGTAAATTTAACGATTGGAGGGAGTATATGTACCATATTAAGGTTTTAAAAACCTTGTCTGTTATATCGTTGCTCTTTGTGATAATAGCTTTTACCACAGCATGCAATGCAAAAACACAAAGCAAAAATACAGCTGTAAGAATTGGTTTTTTCCCCAACATAACGCACTCACAGGCACTGATAGGAAAAGCCCAAGACCAATTTCAAAAAGCATTGGGGGAGAAAAACAAGATTGAATGGAAGCAGTTTAACGCAGGCCCCGCAGAAATAGAGGCGATGCTCTCGGGACAAATAGACATAGGGTACATAGGACCCGGACCGGCAATAAATGGATATGCCAGGTCAAAGGGTGAGATCCAGATAATTGCAGGGGCTGCAGATGCAGGAGCTATTCTGATCTCCAGAAAAGACCTCAAAATCAATAGTGTCAAAGAATTAAGCGGAAAAAAGATCGCCATCCCTCAGTTTGGAAATACTCAGGATTTATGTTTAAGAGCCATCCTCAAAAAAAATGGACTGAAGGACACAACCAAAGGTGGAACAGTTGAGATCGTACAAGCTGAAAACCCCGACATAGAGGTTTTGCTGGACAGAGGAGAGATAGACGCCGCTCTGGTGCCAGAACCATGGGGTTCAAGGATGATAAAAGAAGTAAATGCCAACGTAGTCCTGGACTACGACAGGATATTAAATAGCGGAAATTATGCCACTGCTGTAGTAATAGCAAGAAAGGAGTTCATAAAAGAACACCCGGATATAGTGGAGAAGTTTTTAAAAACCCATGTGGAATTGACCGACTTTATAAATAACAATAAGGATAAGGCAAAAGAGATTGTAAACAACCAATTAAATGAATTGACAAAAAAGCCTTTATCAGAAGACGTACTCACCAGCTCATTTAACAGGCTCAAGATAACTTATGATCCTGAAAGAAACTCCGTGATAGACTTTGTAAATATTTCACTGGAAACCGGCTTTTTAAAGCAAAAACCTGATCTTAAGGAGCTTTTTAATCTAGATATACTGAACAAGATCTTAAATGAAGAAGGCAAGCAGCAGATTAAATAAGCTTAAAAGAAAGAGGTGTATATGTTGAGTTTAAAAATCTCCAATGTCAGTAAAAGTTTTATAAACAAGCAGGGAAAAAATCACGTTCTGTACAACATTAACCTTGAAATAAAATCAGGTGAGTTTATATGCTTGCTGGGCCCTTCAGGATGCGGCAAATCAACTCTTCTTAATATTATAGCTGGTTTGGAAAAACCTTCAGAAGGCAGTATTTTTTTAAATGGAACTGAAGTAAAAGAAGCAGGACCAGACAGGGCAGTCATGTTTCAGGAATCAGCCCTTTTCCCCTGGCTTAAGGTCATCGATAATGTAGAGTTTGGCATGAAAATGGCGGGAATCCCAAAAACAGTGAGAAGAGAAAAGGCGCTAAAATACCTTAAAATGGTTCACCTTACCAGATTTCAGAACTCACTGGTACACGAGCTGTCAGGAGGCATGAAGCAGAGGGTCGCCCTTGCCAGGGCATTGACCCTGGACTCTGAGGTGCTGTTAATGGATGAGCCTTTCGCTGCCCTTGACAGCCAGACAAAAAATATATTATTGCTAGAACTGCAGCGCATCTGGTTGGAGACCAAAAAGACCATAATATTCGTAACCCACAACATAGAGGAAGCAGTACTGCTTGCAGACAGAATTATTGTAATGGCTGCCAATCCAGGAAGAATAAAAAAGATATACAATGTACAGCTGGCAAGACCAAGGCAATCGGGAAGTCTGGATGTGGCGTATATAGTAGCTGACGTAATGAGAGAATTGAAAGAAGAGGTGGAAAAGGTTGCAAAAGCTGAGTTTGACGATGACTGGGATATTAAAAAAGACGCTGTTTTATATAATGCTGATAGTAATCTGGGAATTGGCTTATAAGCTTGGAGTTGATTTCCTAAAAGTCTGGAAGCCTTACACATTCCCCTCACCCCTTTCCGTATTCAGCACTCTGATGAGCCTTATAGCCGATAACAGTATTGGCGTTGCGGTGCTGGCTAGCATGAAAAGACTTATCCTAGGCTATTTTATTTCACTGGCAATAGGTACTGCCATTGGCTTAATTATGGTGCGCTTTAAATACCTTGACGAAAACCTAAACCCAATAATATTGGGACTTCAAACCCTGCCAAGCGTTTGCTGGCTACCTTTTGCTATACTGTGGTACGGCTTAAGTGAAAGTGCAATCATTTTCGTAATAGCTATAGGCTCTACTTTTGCTATCGCTATGTCCATCGTATCGGGAATCAAAAACATAAACCCTCTATACATCAGAGCCGCTAAGACCATGGGAGCGAATGGAATTAAAATATACTCCAACGTAATTATACCGGCCAGTTTACCCAGCGTAGTCTCAGGGATGAAACAGGGATGGTCTTTTGCGTGGAGGTCCCTTATAGCCGGTGAAATGCTTTACGCCACCAAGGGATTAGGACAGATCCTTATAGTGGGAAGAGATCTGGCGGATATGAACCAGGTTGTGGCAGTAATGATAGTAATAATTGTGCTGGGATTTATGGTTGACAATTTGATTTTTGGAAAAGTTGAGGAAAAAATAAGGTACAGGTGGGGCCTTGATAGGACATAACCTTTTCAGCTTGCCAGCTCATCTCCCTCAAACTGGCTGTTATAAAGGCTTGCATAAAATCCGCCTTTTGCAAGAAGCTCTTCATGGGTACCCTGTTCTACAATATCCCCATGGTTCATGACAAGTATCAAATCAGCATCGCGTATTGTAGACAGGCGGTGAGCAATTATAAAGCTTGTACGGCCCTTCATGAGATAGTCCATAGCCTTTTGTATTTGAACTTCAGTAAGGGTATCTACAGAGCTTGTAGCTTCATCAAGAATAAGGATTTTAGGGTCTTTGAGTATGGCTCTTGCTATAGTAAGTAGCTGCTTTTGACCCTGGGAAATATTTGTAGTCTCTTCATTTAATACCATATTATAACCACCGGGCAGTGTGTGTACAAAGCTGTCCACATGAGCAGCCTTTGCAGCTGCTATAACTTCTTCATCTGTTGCATCAAGGCGCCCATACCGTATATTTTCCATGATAGTACCGTTATAAAGCCATGTATCCTGTAAAACCATGCCAAACATCGAACGCAAATCCTCGCGGGTAAATTCCCTTATGTCGTGACCATCGATCAAAATTGCACCTTCATTCACATCATAGAAACGCATAAGAAGCTTAACTATGGTAGTTTTACCTGCACCGGTAGGACCTACAATCGCGACTTTTTGCCCCGGTTTAATATGAGCTGAAAAGTCATTAATTACGATTTTATCAGGATTATAGCCAAAATGAACATGTCTAAATTCAACACTGCCTTTAACAGTATCCAGTTTTACGGGATTGGGATTGTCCGGGGTTTCTTCTTCTTCATCTAAAAACTCGAATATACGCTCAGCACAGGCAGCAGTCTGTTGCAGTATATTGGAAATATTTGCAATCTGTGCAATTGGCTGTGTAAAAGAACGCACATATTGTATGAATGCCTGAATATCCCCGATTTCTATCGTCTTCTTGATTACAAGCCATCCTCCTAAAACCGTTACTGCAACATAGCCAAGGTTGCCTATAACGTTCATAATAGGCATCATCATACCTGTTAAAAACTGTGATTTCCATGCAACGGTATAAAGCATATCGTTTAATACGTTAAACTTCTCTATGCTCTTTTTCTCACCATTAAAGGCTTTAACTATATTATGACCGCCGTACATCTCCTCTACATGACCATTTACATGTCCTAAATAGTCCTGTTGTTCTTTAAAGTAAATTTGAGAATACTTTACTATGATAGTGACAAACAATGCAGATAGCGGGATTATACCCAGGGCGATAATTGTCATAAGCCAGCTTATGCTGAGCATCATAATCAATACCCCAACTATTGTGGTAACTGA
Source organism: Caldanaerobius fijiensis DSM 17918 (assembly GCF_900129075.1). NCBI lineage: Bacteria > Bacillati > Bacillota > Clostridia > Thermoanaerobacterales > Thermoanaerobacteraceae > Caldanaerobius > Caldanaerobius fijiensis. The sequence continues at coordinate 13,578 of NZ_FQVH01000015.1, read as the reverse complement.
AGTAATTATTTGAGTTAAACTCTGGTTAAGTGTCTGGCCTATGGTATCCACATCGTTTGTAATTCGAGACAACACCTCTCCCTGGTTGGTGCTCTCAAAATATCTTAAGGGCATACGGTTAATTTTTTCTGATATTTCTTTTCTGAACTGATAAGTAATCTTCATAGAAACGCCAGACATGATCCAGCCCTGTAAATAACCAAATAACGCACTTAGTAAATACAATCCCAGGAGAATCAAGACTATCCTTCCGATATAATCAAAATCTATGCCACTACCTGTTCCTGTAATCTTACTCATCACACCTTCAAAGATTTTTGTTATTGCCTTGCTTAATATCTTAGGACCTACTATGGAAAATGTAGCACTGGCTGCTGCAAATATAAACACAGCAATTATAGATAATTTATAAGCATTTAAATATCGTATCAACTTTTTCATAGTACCCTTGAAATCGCGGGCCTTTTCTCCTACCCGCATCATGCCGCCGGGACCGCGACCCATTCCAAAACCTCGTTGCCTGGGCATTTGTTTTTGCTGATTGCTATTTTGCTCGTTCATGCCAACTCCTCCTTTGATAGCTGTGATAGAGCTATCTCCCTATAAGTTTCGCATTTTTCCAGAAGCTCTTTATGCTTGCCTATACCTACAATCCTACCATCTTCCAGCACGATTATCTGATCTGCATGAGCGATGGTCGAAACGCGCTGCGAAACCATTAAAACTGTACTTGAACTGAGGCGCGTCTTTATTGCTTTTCTTAAAGCGGCTTCTGTCTTAAAATCAAGAGCAGAAAAACTTTCATCAAAAATGTATATTTCAGGCTTTTTCACAAGAGCACGAGCAATTGACAGTCTTTGCTTTTGACCACCTGATACGTTAGTTCCTCCCTGAGCAATCTCCGAATCAAATTGCTTTGGCTTTTCATTGATGAACTCCATTGCCTGAGCAATTTCGGCAGCCTCCATCACCTCTTCATCAGATGCATTTTCGTTTCCATACTTCAAATTGGATTTAATCGTACCGCTGAACAACCAGCTCTTCTGAGGTACATAACCTATTTTGCTGCGAAGCTCGTGCTGTGTCACATCTTTCACATTTACTCCATCGATTAGCACTTCACCGCTGGTTGCATCATAAAAACGAAGAATCAAATTGATTAGCGTCGTCTTACCCGAACCTGTCCGCCCTATAATGGCTGTCGTCTGTCCAGGCAATACTTTAAAACTTATATTTTTCAACGCATCTTCATCTGCACCAGGATATCTAAATGATACATTTCTGAACTCTATCGTCCCTGCCATATTTTCATCAAAGTGCTTTGGATTCTCCGGGTCTACAATAGAAGGTTCTGTCTCCAGAACTTCCGCAATACGCTGCGCAGACACAGAAGCCCTTGGGATCATGATAAATAGCATTGACAGCATCAAAAATGCAAAAATAATCTGTATTGCATATTGCATAAACGCCATCATATCTCCTACCTGCATACTGGAGTTTTGAATCTGATGGGCACCCACCCACACTATTAGAAGCGTAACCCCGTTCATGATGAGCATCATAGACGGAAACATGACAGCCATAGCGCGGTTTACAAAAAGTCCTATCTTTGTAATATCCGTATTGGCACTATCAAAGCGATCTTCTTCGAATTTTTGGTTATTAAAAGCTCTTATCACCATTATTCCCGAAAGATTTTCACGGGCAACCAGGTTAAGCCTGTCGATAAGCTTTTGCATAAGCATAAACTTTGGCATAGCGATTGAAAATAATACTGATATTAAACCTAACAGCACAATAACTGCCAGCGCTATAATCCATGACATTGATGTACTTTTGGCAAGAGCTCTAAATACTCCGCCAATGCCCATTATAGGTGCATAAAACACCATTCTCATCATTATAACCACAAGCATTTGAATCTGCATAATATCATTTGTAGTCCTCGTTATAAGAGAGGCTGTAGAAAACTTATCAAACTCGGCATTAGAGAAACTCTCCACTTTCGTAAACAAATATCTGCGCAAATCCCGGGCTAATCCTGCCGCTACCTTTGCTGCAAAAAAGCCAACCATAATCGTACTGGCAGCACTCAATAAAGTTATCAAAAGCATGATTATGCCAGTATTCATAATGTAGCTATTCTGAATTTTATCTGTATTTACGCCAAGTGCGACATACTCAGCTTTTACCGCATTGGTTGCAGCTTGTATCACCATATTGTCGCCTAAAGCTGTAAACTTTTTATTCATTTCATCTCTTAATTTTAAAAGTTGTTCCTCAGGCATTCTGGCTATGATTTGAAATAAGTCTACGTTCGCCGGTATCTTCTTGCCATTAAATTCAATAAATCCTTTTTTAGCGTTAGCTTTGGCTCTTTCAATGCCGGTAACAGCGAGAAATGCCTAGGATAATCCTTCATATATTTATCGTAGTCAACACTGGATTTATCTATCAATTTATAATCTTTTAAGACTTCGGCCCTCTCTTCCGGATTCATAAATAAGGTCAGCTTATCCATCTGACTTTTTCTAACGGCTTTTGGAACAGCATTTACTATGCCACCCTGCTGTATGCCTTTGTTTACAATATTTGACATATAATCAGGCAGTGAAAGGTCACTCATGGCCTGAACAAATATAAAAAGTATTGCCATAATGATCATAGCAGTATAGGGCTTCAAATATTTCGCCAATTTTAACATAATCACACCTTCTCCTCGCTAAGATCGATGTCAATTTATCACTCTTTTTGCCTCTCCAATACCTCTTTTAATGTATTTAAACCTTCAAATATTTTGTTAAGTTCTTCAGGAGTAGCTTTGTTTATTGCTTCTTCAAACCTCCTTTCTGCCTCACTAAAATACTTCTGAAAAGTTTTTTTAAAGTCTGGTGTTACCCTCACATAAACAACCCTTCTATCCTCGGTACTCCTTATCCTTTCAACTAAACCGTGCTTTTCCAGTCTGTCAATAATACCAGAAACAGTGCTATTTGACAACCCAAGCTTTTTACTTATATCACTTATCTTCATCTCCCCGTAATGGGTCAGTATACCCATTAGTATGCCCTGCGGCCCTGTTATATCCAAATCTTTACACTCATACTTCATTTTTTGCTTTATAATATACATTATCTGCTTTAACATTTTAAGTATTTTAATTCCATTGCTTACTTCTTCCATGGCTCATCACCAGTTCACAAACTTTTGTATTCAAATATTTTGCATCGAAATATTTAGTGTACGAACTATATTTTACTCTTGCCGCTATATTTTTGTCAAGTATCATCTTCAGCACCTCAATTCGCAATTTACAATATTTATAAACAATGGTGATAAATATTTAAGAGAAAGGAGCAGATTTAAGATCAGGCAATTTTCCTTTCAAATGGGAACAGATCCTTTCTATTCCCATCTGAAAGGAAAATATATTTTTTAGAAATGCTTTTTGCTACACAAAAGTACAATACTCTCATTCATTCCCGCCGCACGGATTCTGGGTTCACATCTGTTAAAACCACTGCTGAATAAGGCTGTAGAGCTATCGTAACCATTCCATCCTTTACATCATAATATTCTCCCTTTAAGAGATCCACAACCTTTCCTCCGCTTTCTAACGGCAATTTCAATGTATTATATAAGCCGCTGTTGTTTATAAGAACCCATATGCGCTCTTCTTTTCCCTCTCTTATATAGCCGTAAATGTTCTTCAGCGGATCTACATGCCATGTACGGTAAATAGAATTAGCAAGCCATGGAAAACTATGGCGTATACTTATGAGCTTTTTATATAAAGCATAAATATCTCTATCCTGTTTATCTTCCTCCCATATCATGGTCCTGCGGCAATCTGGGTCATTATCCCCTTCCATACCTATTTCATCCCCATAATATACCATCGGTATCCCAGGATACGTCATCTGAAAAACCACTGCCAGCATCAATTTTCTTTTATCCCCCTTACAAAGGGTCAAAAAGCGCGGCGTATCATGGCTATCAATGAGGTTAACAAGCCCTGATACAACTTCACTGGTATACATCATCCTCAATCGTGCCAGTTCACAGTCAAAGGCTTCTGCATCAATGGTGTTCTTTGCAAAAAACTTTACTACCAAATCCCTCCACGGATAGTTCATCACTGAATCAAATTGATCTCCTTCCAACCACTTCAAAGCGTCATGCCATACCTCTCCTAGAATAAACGCCTGCGGATTGATGTCTTTCACTATCTTCCTGAATTCTCTCCAAAAGGAGTGGTCTATCTCATTGGCAACATCCAGTCGCCAGCCATCTAAATTAACCTCTTTTGTCCAATACTTTATTACTCCAAGCAGGTATTCTCTGACTTCAGGATTATAGGTCATGAGCTTTGGCATTGTATACACACCATTGGCAAAGGTTTCATAATTGGGATTGGGACCTACTTTAACAGGGTAACTGTAAATATTGAACCATTGCCAGTATCTTGAACCAGGACCTTTAGATACAGCCTCTTTAAATGCCCAAAAGTCCTTGCCGCAGTGATTAAAAACGGCATCAAGAATTATTTTTATTCCGCGCTGATGCGCCTCATCCACCAACTGCCTTAAAGTGTCTAAATCTCCAAAAGCCTTATCTACCCTATAGTAATCTGTAGTATCGTATTTATGATTGGAAGGCGATTCAAAAATCGGTGTAAAGTAAATGGCATCAATACCCAGCTCTTTTAAATAATCAAGCTTTAACATTACGCCTTTTAAATCGCCGCCAAAAAAAGACTTACTGTCCGGAGCTTCGCCCCATTTTTTACAACCTGGAGGATCATTGTTTTTATCACCGTTATAAAACCTGTCCGGGAATATCTGATATATAACAGCACCTTTAGTCCATAAAGGCTCTTTAAACAAGTCTGCTTTGCATATATAAGGATATTGAAAATGACCCTCTAAAGGCCTAACTTCTGAGAATCCCCCTTCGGCATACCATATATGCTCATTTTCACCTTCCAGATAAAAAAAGTAGCGTATCCTCCTGGTGTCCGAATATATATCAACCTGAAAATAGTCATATAAAGTATCCCAGCAAACTTTCGTCATCTCTGCTACTTTTTCTGTGCCCGGCCCTGTATACCTATCGTCGTAGAGAACATAGCACCTCTTTAAGTCTCCCCTTTTTGCCTTTAAAATCAACCTTATTTCATTTTCACTTAATGGATATGCATAAGACCCTTCAGCCCTGTGATAAATTGCTTCTTTATGCAATATATTTATCCCCCTTCCTTTCAACCTTATTTTTTACAAAGCTTCAAAGCTTAAAAAAATCTTTTGGATTCTGGTACAATAGCCTTTGTGCGATGTCCAAGCATTGTCCCTCTTTTATATATCCCTTTTCCACTTTGTTAGCCAATGCCCTTGCAATGTTCTCTCTGGCGATGACCTGATGCCCGTACACACCTTCCACAAATATATAATCGCCACCAAAACCAAATATCTTGTTAGCTGGTATAGTGTCCAGCCACTCTTCCAATATGCGAACTGCATACTCTCTGGATATTATGTGGGCCCAGCACATGTCTGCGTAGACGTTAGGAAAATTCTTTACTATAGCTGATAATTCTCCGCCATAAGGATAACCAGCGTGAAAGATGTCAAATCTCGCCTGTGGGTAATCCATAAATAGGTTTATTAGATGGGATGGATTGGAATTTGTAATTACATTGCCGTTCCCTTCTTGGAGACCCGTATGTATCTGAATAGGCAAATCCATCTCACTGGCAATCTGTACCACTTTATGCATCATATAATCCTGCAGGGGCTTTGTCTGTATGCAAAATTCTGATCCGACGCCTCTGGCTGATAAAAGTTGATTAAATATGGCTTCAGCTTCTGAATAATCGGTCCGCTCATACCTCAATATCCTAGAATAAGCGAGGCCGGACTTAACAGCACATATATGATATTTTTCTTTATACTCTTTCATGGTATCTTCCAGCAGTCTCACCCACTGGTTCAAGCTGTTGATATAACGCCCATGTCTTTTTTCAAGAGCTGATATATCGTCGCTGGATTCCACGAAGATAAACTCATCAAACCTGACTGCTGGGCGATAAAACTCTTCGTCCAGCAAAAATGGATCCGGCCAGTATACATCGCATATGCTCAATTCGATATGAGACATATCTTTGAGGATGCGGCGGTATAAACCCGGTTTATTCATAGACACAATACGTGCGTTTAACTCCTGGTATGTAAAGTCGTTTATATCATCTACACCATATATGTCTTTCACCGCTATCAACAAACACTGGCAATAGGATGTATTTTTTGCCCTTTCCCAGTAGGGCTTAAAAATCCGCCACTTTTCATCAATGTCCAGCTGATTTCCCCTTAGCTTATCCATGTCTTCAACAGGCATTCCCGCTGATATTAGATCCGAAGAAGCATAGTGGGTCATAAAAAGTGAAAATAAATCCACACCTTTTTTCACCCTATGCTCTTCCATATCTAGGTGCTCATGGGTATCTATTATAGGTAACTTCTTTACCTCAGATAAGATATTTTCATAAAGCTTATCCATCAGAAATCCCCCTCCTTTCCTTAATTCAATATCCTAGCTAATCTTTCTCACAGTTACATTATACCATATTTAAAAAAATTGCTTTAAAAAATATATATATTGACATCACACTATGCATATGATAATTTCAATGAGGGTAAAGTTCCCGATTCAGTGTTTTATGCTTAAATCGGGAACTTATTAGAAAAATGTCAAGACCATTACATTGCTGGCAATGCTTATAGCTCTCAGCGCAGTAGGCGCTCTTATCAAGATTTTCAATACTGTGGCGTTTGACTCACTGCCTGGATATCTTGCAGCACTTTACCTAGGTGGAGGCTACGGCGCTACAGTAATAAGTCTGGGACATATGTTAACAGCTATTACGACAGGTTTCCCGCTTGGTATCACTAATCACATCTATATAGCAATTCAAATGGCAATATATGCATACTTATTCAGGCTTGCCTACAAAAAATTTAATATCTACATAGCTGTTGCTATCGGTACGGTACTAAATGGGCCTATTGCAACTCTTTTGATGGTTCCAGTATTTGGTTGGGGCTTCTTCGTCAGCTGGGTTCTACCATTGACCATAGGATCTTTCGTCAATGTACTGTTGGCAGGAATCCTTTACAAAATATTAATAAAGTGGGGAATAGTTTATGATAGAAAGGTATAGAGATACGCTGATCATGTATATTGGCAATGAAGCTATCATAGTTACTTGTGATAGCCTCGGTTCAATAGGCAATAAGAAATATGATAAATTACATGTTGACGAGGAAATAGTTGGAAGAATGACAGTAAAAGTAGCTCTATCTGAAGCACTATCTCTTGGTGCAAAACCTGTAATTATATCCGACACTATATCAAACGAAATGAATCCTACGGGTATAAAAATCATAAACGGTATTGAAAAGGAACTAAATGAAAATGGTTTAACGGACGTAATCTTAACAGGAAGCACTGAAGAAAACTTTGTTACACAGATGACAGCAATAGGAATAACTGTAATAAGCAAAGCAGACCGTTCAAAGCTCAAGATTAAAAAAGTTCGCAGTGGCATGCATATTGCGCTAATTGGATACCCGCGGGTAGGAAAAGAGGTAATCAATTATAATGATATACTGACATTGAAGGATTATATAAATATATCAAATACTCCTGATATTGTAGAAGCTGTGCCTGTTGGTTCTAAAGGGATAAAGTATGAATTATCTGTACTCGCTGAAATATATGGATATAGAATTGATATGGAAAATCATGGTTACTTTGATATGTCAAAATCTGGAGGTCCAGCCACATGTGCCATTATTGTATATGACAAGAAAAATGAAGACAATATAAAAAAAATTACGGATAAACCATTTACTTATTTAGGAAGATTTTTGGCATAGGTTGGTATTGAGACAAATAGACCAGGCATAAAAATTTTTGTTATGTCTTTTTGCCTGGTCTTTTCATTGTATAATACGCTCCTATATACCCCATGATTTATTGGGTCTTGGCCCCATATGGAATACCAGTGTGCCGCCATTGACAATATCTTCATGTTTAATCCACGGCTCATTTAAGGGTTTTCCATTTAATTCAGCGGACTGGATATATTTATTTTTACTGGAAACATTAATGGCTTTTATCGTAAAGACTTTATCGTTATCTATATGAATTTTTATTTCTTCGAATATCGGGCTTCCAATATCATAAACAGGCTTGCCCGGGCATACCGGATAAAAACCCATGGCAGAAAATACAAACCATGACGACATAGCACCACCATCTTCATCACCGCATATGCCCAGCGGACCATCGCCATACCATATATCCATTATTTTTCTCACTATGCGCTGCGTTTTCCATGGCTGACCTGCATAGTTGTACAGATAAGGGATGTGAAAACTTGGTTCATTCCCCTGGGCATACTGGCCAATTAAACCTGTAGAGTCCGGGAACTGTCCCAAAAACCTGTATTTAGGCCCATCATATTGTTCTGTAAATAAGGCATCCAATCGCTCAGCGAATTTTTCTTTACCGCCCATAAGGTCTATGAGGCCATCGATATCGTGTTGCACGTGAAATGTATATATCCAGGAATTACATTCTGTAGTATAATCCCTTCCACCTAATCCTCCACCTAATTTGGGATCAAAATCTTTAACCCATTCGCCATGGGCATTCTTTGGAGCCATAAACCCTATCCGCTCATTGTACAGATTCTTATAATTTTGAGCCCGTTTTGCAAAATACCTATAATCTTCTTCCTTATTTAATGCTTTCGCCATTTGAGCTACGCACCAATCGTCATAAGACCATTCTAATGTAACAGACACGGCCTGTCGCCTTTCAAAGGGATGGACCTCTTTTACCGTTTCTTCCTCTCCTTTATCCAACGCCGGGAAAAAGCCCTTTTCAAGATATACCTTATCAAGCTCTGTAAGCGGACCCTTCCTCCACGGCAATTTGGTGCACTCCATGGCATTCTTTTTCATGGCTTCATAAGCTTTTTCTACATCAAAATCCCTATAGCCTTTCATATATGCGTCTAATATAAAAGCCGCTGCGTGATTGCCTATCATTACATCCAGGTCTCTTTCCAGATGAGGAAAAGTCGGTAACCATCCTGTGTTCTCATAAATGTGTAAGTACGAACGTATCATGTCCATCTGCCTTCTGGAGTCTATAAGCAATTGCAGTGGATGCATGCAGCGATAGGTATCCCATATCCCATCATTTACGTAAAAATCGTGACCTTCGCAGTCATGAACCTTTTTGTCGTAATTGCTGTAATACCTGCCATACTCTGTCACATTAACCATGCGACTCATGGCTCTATAAAGCGCGGTATAAAATATAGTGCGTTGCTTTTCTGTTCCACCCTTAACTTCTATGGCTTTTAATGCGTTATTCCATATATCTCTGGCCTGACTTTTGATACTCTCAAAATCCCAATCCGGTATCTCTGTCACAAGATTTCGGTGTGCCTGATCTACATCTATATAGGACAACCCTACTTTTACTTCAATACAATCTTTATCTGATGTTTCATACTTTGCGGCAAATCCTGTTTTTTCGGCCTCAAGCTTAAATGCTTTTTGTTGAACAATTTCTTGCCTTCCCTCTTTATATACACTATATCCTTCAAACGGCCTGGAAAATTCCATGTATATATAACGCTTCATACCATTTAATATGCAATATCCTTTTACTACCCTGAAATCTGTGACCTCAAGTTCACCAGCATCCAGTGCACTGATAAGTATGTTAGAATTCGCAGAAGCCGGAAACGTAAATCGGTAATATATGGCATGATATGTAACGGTGTACTCAACAGTAATATCATAATCTTCCAGTAAAACCGAATAATAATATGGCGTCGCTGTTTCAAAATCATGATCAAATGACGATGCGCATTTTGAAGGTTGAATCTCATCACAATTTACTGTAGGCATAATAGTGCATGCCCCTACAGGAAAACCATATATTTTATCAGCTAAGTATACATCCGTTATCCCTGGAGTAAAAACAGGTGACACTTGAACCATACTGTGGGGAAGCATGACAGTTGGTGATGTTGCCGTCAGTAAATGTCCAATAGATCCTATATATGGCTTAACATAATCGACAGGATCTTTATTGACATCGTCTTTCATATAACACACTCCTTTCCTTTTTCCATTATTCGCTGAGACTCTTCAAGGGATTGTCCTTCTTTTATTTGTGTAATTCCAGCTTTCTTGATCTTTGCAAAAAAGCTCTTAACTAATTCAGCCCTGTTAGGATAATAACCTGGCGTTGTAGATAATTTTACATATTCTATTGGCAATCTAGCAATGCGCACTCTTTCAAGTATCTCATCGTTATCAGCCAACATTTCTGCCCTGTCGAATAATTCTTCAGCTTTTTCCAGAATATCTTTTGATAAATACTTACTTGTCGGTGGATCAAAAATACCCACGTGTATATTCTCATCTACAACTTTTCTATGCAACATATCGATATATTGCCTTATAGGCGCTGCAGCACTGCCGTAATATCCGATTAAAAATTCATTTATTGCAAGGTCAACATCATAATCGGGATTCCACAGCAGCTTAGCCAGCACATATGCTCTAAGTTCTGCAAACTCGCCTTTTCCGCCCTGTGAATAGTTACCTTCCTCAAAAATTCCCTTTACATTATTTTTTATCATAAATTTTATATTGGGTTGGAGTACATACAAGTTCGGGAAAGGCATTATATAATGCGCGAAATTTGTCACATAGTCCCACACATACAACCTATCAGTAATCTTAGCCCATTCCTGTAAATCCTTTGCAAAAGAAGAGCCCTCCTCCACCCTATCCCTAAATGGATAACTGACAGCGTCACATTCCTCAAATGGATGAGAAAAACAGGATTCTATACTGCAAAGCCTTATAATAACATTCTTTCTCGGTCGAACGTATTTCGGTGGCTTTCTTGTATACTGGTACGCCAATGTATCTATTAATTTATCCGGATAGTCTTTTTCTATCTCTTCAGCAATCCGGTTGACAAAGTAAAGCAAAGTACCGCTGTGGCTTCCTTCTCGTTCATCTATTTCTCTACAGTTTTTACACTGACAAGGGTTATACCAATCGTTCTGGGATACCGAAAATATTTTTGCATCCGGTTCTTTTTCAATCCATTCTCTAACTCTATCAAGAGCAATTTTGAAAACATCCTCGTTAGTCAAACAAAGCTGGGTATGTTCAGAAATGCGTTTACCATTAACCTCAGAAAAATATTCTGGATGTGTATCAAAATACTCCGATACAGGTACCAATTCATTGAATGTGTGTACAAAGTGGGTTGAATATTTCATCTTGTTACCGTGTTTTTCTTCTAATCTTCCAAAACTGCTGTTACATTTATTCCTGGCACACCAATCTCCATCGAAAGCATCAAAATAGAATGGTTCCCTATATTCTAGTACCGGAATTTGTTCGATATCAATCTCTGGGATCTCAATTATTTTCCTTTTGGGTATAGAACTTACTTTTGAACTTAGCCATCGGCAACCAAGATAATCTTCAAGGAAAGTATACACTCCATATAGGGTTCCCCTAAGTTTTCCACCAGCAATGATTAAATTGCTGTTCACTGTTTTAATTATAAAGCCCTCATCACCGAGTTTTAGCCAGTCTATATCAAGCCCTAGTTGAGATAGATGTTTGTTATTGCCCAGTATGATTTCGTTTTCCCTCTTTTCACACGAATCTTTCACTATAGGTATACATACGCCGGATATCTCTTTTATAAAATGCTGTAATTCCTCACTGGCATATCTCTCAGATGGTGATGCATCATCTCCTATGACTATCCGCCAGCCAGTACAGCCATCATTAACAAGCAATTTCTTCTCTTTTAAGCTCATATTCATCCTCCCCCCTTATATTTTTATTATTAAGGCTTTTAGCCTAATAAGTAGCTAAAAGCCTTAATATTTTCCCATTTCCTTAGCCAATTCTACTATATGCCTGAAATCCTCAAGGCTAACCGTATCAGGCACCGAGTGATCAGAGGAGAAAATATACCCTCCAGACTCCTTCAATACAGGCACTTTTTCTTTTATCTCAGCCTCTATAGCCTCTCTATCATTCCACAGTACCGCATTGATGCCTCCGTGTAAGACCAGGTCCTTGCCATACTTTTTCTTTAATTCTATTGTATCCACACCCGCTTTGACCTCCAGAGGATTTAGCGCATCAAGGCCAATATCTATCAGCTCGGGTATAAATGGCCTGATATCACCACATGAGTGCAGGTGTGCTTTGATTCCTTTGCTGTGAGCCCAATCAATAGCTTTTTTGTGGATAGGTTTTAGTAGATTCCTGTAGGTATTGACGGAGAAAAATTGGTTGTTTTTATAGCCCATATCATCTGGCCAGAATACGCTGTCAAAGTGATAACCAGCATCCCATACCATATCCAATAGAGCAAGATTGACATCCAGGAAATGGTTGAACATGTCAATACACCACTCAGGATCCTCTATAAGCGCTATCAATAGCCTTTCTGTGCCCACTGTCCATGAATGCGTTACATCAAAGCCAAACCACAAACCGGCCTGTATCCAGTACCCCTCTTCTCTCCACTTTTTATAATTAGCTTGAAGATAGTCCCACGGAATCCTATCCCTAGAGGGCACCATCCGCTCTTTGGCCTCTTTCCAGCTTATTCTGTCTTTTATCCTGAAATCCAAAAACTCTGGAGTAGATGTGATATGTTTCCAACTTTTTAAAGTAGCACCCCACGACGTTGTATATATTTTATACTCATCAGTTTCTTCAATAATTTTGGCTTCATATCGCGGACTGTTATCTACACTTATATGAGCAACTCGATCCAGATCAAAAAATTCCACAAAGCTTACGCCTTCAGGCATCCCCTCCCTATGCCATCTTTCAATGGTAGTCTCCCATGGATCATCAATAATAGGTATCCTGTCAGCTTCTTTGTGCTCAAACATGCGCGAAAACCTTTCATGAGAAGTCATTTTATACATACAAAAGTCCCCCTTTACTTTTATAAAATAATTATACGTTAACATATATTGGTTAACAAGAGGTATAATGAAATAATGTGTGAACCTCTCTCTTCATGCCTTCTCTTCTTGTTGTATCTGTACCTCTCTGCTATCTCTCCTATCTCCTTATCTTCCGCCCGTGCCCTTATATTCACTGCACCCACATGGTCCGCATCATCTTCATATCCGCAGCATATGCATTTGAATTTCACCGCAAGGGTTATTTCCTTCTTCACGGCATGTTCATAAGACCTCAAAACACGGTTCAGGGCCTTCCTGCCTTGTAGCATCCTGTTGATATTGCTTATCTTCTCCCTTAATCTCTGCTTCTTTTCTTCAGATGTCTCTTTCTTCAGTCTTTTTCTGTATTTCCGCATCAACGCTCTCAACTTGCTCCTGTTGCTCAATTTGGGCAATACCGTTTTATCGTACTTCTCTATCATCTGCTTGAAACTGCCGTACGTTTTGTTCTCCGATGTGTGCAGCAGTTCCGT
>NZ_FQVH01000014.1 GCF_900129075.1 Caldanaerobius fijiensis DSM 17918 | reverse complement strand
CATATTACCCGTTCTGGTAGGTATAATAGGGGCCAAAGCAGGTCTTTTTATGCCCTTTATCCTGCCAACGACCATAAGGGCGCCGGCCATAAGTGCACCTGTATTACCCGCAGAGACGAAAGCATCACATTCCTTATCTCTCAACATCTCAAGGCCAATATACATCGATGATTCACGCTTTGATCTGATGGCCGCTACAGGGCTATCTTCTCCTTTTATCACATCAGGTGCATGAACCACTTCTATGTTAGACAGCTTGGCGTTTTCACGCTGGAGAATAGAGTTTATCTCATCGCTTTTCCCTATCAACACGATTTGCTCGTTCATCTCATTTGCTGCCAGCACTGCACCTTTTACTATCTCGTAAGGTGCATTATCCCCACCCATGGCATCTACCGCAATTTTCAATAATTTCACCTCTCCTTTTGCTCGTCAAGAGAGACCAAAATGAATTTCCCTCTAAATACTTCCACATCATTTCGCTTGATCTTAACCCAAACAAAATACTTGTTGCCTCTCTTCCTTATAACCTCAGCTGTGGCTACCAACGTATCACCACTGTAAACGGGTTGCTTATATTTTATATTTGCTACGCCTATAAGGGCAACATCCGCATCTATAACAGAAATCGCCAGCGATTCAGCTTGTGAATATATGTATTGTCCCTTTATTATTCCGGATTTTTTGAATGCCATAAATTCCGAAGGTTGAAATATCGATGTGCCACCTTCGCCTAATTTAAAATTGACCAACTGGCCGACGATTTCATTAAATGCAATAGATCTTATGCTATCAAGCTTATTTTCTGCAACACTTTTTATTCTCTCTTTTTGTTCAGGAATTCCCATCTCCATGCGATCCAGGCGAATAGTCTGTATGCTTACACCCAGTGCTTCTGCAAGGCTTTCATCTGTCAAAAACGGGTTTTCTGCTATCATCTTTTTTATCTCTGCTTGTCTTTTAGACTTTGTCAAAGCCCTCTTCATCGCACACCCTCTTTTATTACCTACTATTGTGACCTACTACTAAATAGTATATAAGATATCTCAAAAAAAATCAAGGTTGTTTTATTCAGGTTTACAAAAAAAGCAAAATAGTAATGTAATACATTACTATTTTGCTTCTGCCATTACATTTCTTCCATCATAATAGCCACAACTCTTGCACACCCTATGGGGTAACATCAGTTCATGGCACTGAGGGCACTCAACAAATTGAGGAACTTCCAGCTTATAATGGGTACGCCTTTTGTTCCTTCTGCTTTTGGATATTCTTCTTTTAGGTACTGCTGCCATACTTGCACCTCCTAATCCTTTTCAAAATACCTCTTTAAAACTGCAAACCGAGGATCTACACCATGGCAATCACTTTCGTCTTCTTCGTCCTCTATTTCTCTTTCTATATCCAACCCTTCACAGTTTTCAGAACACTCAAAGCGCATAGG
The DNA here is from genome assembly GCF_900129075.1 of Caldanaerobius fijiensis DSM 17918. Classification (NCBI taxonomy): domain Bacteria; kingdom Bacillati; phylum Bacillota; class Clostridia; order Thermoanaerobacterales; family Thermoanaerobacteraceae; genus Caldanaerobius; species Caldanaerobius fijiensis. The sequence goes on along the minus strand of NZ_FQVH01000014.1, from coordinate 59,613 downwards.
TAAAGAAAGATATATGCTAGATCTCAAAACTTCGCCCATGTCAATATATTTCTTATCTCCTGACAAAATATTATCGTCGTCATCAGAAAAAGATATATCCTCATCTACCTCCGCTTTAAGAGCGTACTCAAAGGGCTTTAAGCATCTGTAACATTGCACCAACAATTTCTGTTCAATAGAACCTTCTATAAGTATACCATTCTCAGTACCGGAGACCTTTAAGCAGGCATGTGCCGGCCCTATTGTACTTACGATATCCGCTCTTTCAAGACCAACACCTTCATCATAATCTAGCATAACCGTGCGGTCGGCGGCCGCAAACAATTTGTTTATATCTAACTTCATAATGACCACCTCGTGATTACCACATCTATTATACAGGTGGAACCGGCTCATGTCAAGCAAATTACTTTAACAGATCCCTGGTCTCTCGTGCAATCATCAGTTCTTCATTGGTTGGTATTACATATGCCTTAACTCTAGAATCTTCTCTGGTTATCTCAACAATCTTGTTTACGATCTGATTCTTTTCACTATCAAGCTTTACGCCAAGAACTCCCAATCTGTTCAAGATATTTTCCCTCACGCATACTTCATATGTACCTATACCACCTGTAAAGGCAATAGCATCCAATCCATCCATAGCTACGGCATAAGCACCTACATATTTAGCCACCTGATAACTCAAAATATCAAGAGACAGCCTGGCTCGCTTATTTCCTTTGTTCATACTGTCCACCAAATCTCTAGTATCAGCACCGACACCAGATACGCCCGCCAAACCCGATTTTTTATTTAAAACGTCCATCACTTCGTCTATGCTCATACCTTCTTTTTCCATCAAAAACTGAACGATCGCAGGATCTATGCTTCCGCACCTTGTACCCATAGGAATACCCTCTAACGGGGTAAAGCCCATAGTGGTATCAATAGATTTACCGTATCTAACAGCAGCCATACTAGAACCATTTCCAAGGTGTATTGTTACAATCTTCAACTCTTCAAGAGGTCTTTTCATCGCCTCCGCGGTGGTTTGGGCAGCATATTTATGGGAGGTGCCGTGAAACCCGTATCTCCTTATTCTATACTTTTCATAATACTCATATGGCAATGGATATATAAATGCCTCTTCAGGCATCGTTTGATGAAAGGCCGTGTCAAAAACCGCTACATTAGGAGTACCAGGCATCAACTTCTGGCACACTTCTATTCCCAAAATATTTGGCGGATTATGAAGCGGCGCCAGATCTGAACTCTCCTTAATGGCTTTCATAACCTCTTCATCAATCAGCACTGAGCAGGCAAACTTTTCGCCTCCATGCACAACTCTATGTCCTATTGCTGAAATCTCTGAAAGATTATCAATTACACCCAATTCTTTATCTGTCAGAACATCCATAACTACTTTTAATGCTTCAGCGTGGTCATGGGCAACACATGGCCTATCAGGATATTTCTGATCATAGCGAGCATGCCTCAATATCTGTGAATCAAGCCCTATCCTCTGAACTTGACCGTTAGCCATAACAGATTCATCTGTCATATCTATCAGCTGGTATTTAACTGAACTGCTTCCACTATTTATCACAAGTATCTTCATAGCATATCACCTTTCTTAATAGTAATTAATTACCCTGTGCTTCAACAGAAGTTATAGCAATTTCAGCTACTATATCCTCAGGGCTGCAACCCCTTGATAAATCATTTACAGGCTTCGCCAAACCTTGCAAAAGCGGGCCTATGGCTTCAGCTTTAGCCAACCTTTGAGTAAGCTTGTACCCTATATTGCCAGCCTGTAAATCCGGGAATATGAGCACATTGGCATGTCCCGCAACCTTGCTCCCTGGAGCTTTTAACTCTGCAACCTCCGGCACCAGTGCTGCATCAGCCTGTAATTCACCGTCAATTTGTAGATCCGGAGCTATTTTTTTAGCCAATTCTGTTGCTTTTCTAACCTTATCAACCAATTCGTGTTCAGCACTTCCCTTTGTAGAAAAAGAGAGCATTGCCACAATCGGTTCTACTCCTACAAGGGTCTTCATAGTACGTGCTGCAGCTATAGCAATAGATGCCAATTCCTCGGCTGTAGGATTAGGTATAACACCGCAATCAGAGTACAGCAAGACACCATCAGCTCCCAGATTACAATTAGGAACAATCATTATAAAGGAGCTGGACACAACAGATACACCCGGTGCTGTCTTTATGATTTGAAATGCCGGCCTTAACAGATCAGCTGTAGCGTGTATAGCACCTGACACTAATCCATCAGCATCGTCTTCTTTTACCATCATACAACCATAATACATTGGATCTTTTACGATTTCCCTGGCTTTTTCAATAGTCATGCCTTTGTGTTTTCTAAGCTCATAAAATGCCTGGGCATACTCCTCACTCTTGGGGGAATTAGCAGGATCAATTATCTCTGCCCCCGATATATTTAATCCTTTCGCAGCAGCTTTTATTTCCGCTTCGTTCCCTAATAATACGATGTCAGCAATCCTTTCTTTTAAAGCAATCTCAGCAGCCTTCAAATTTCTGGCCTCTGAACCTTCTGCCAGAACGATTTTTTTAATGTTGCTCTTGGCTTTCTCAATAATATTGCCAATAACATCCATTTTATTGGCCCCTTTCACCACCAACATAATGTATACAGAATATCGAATTTATTTTATCACATTATAAAAATTTTTTCAAAACGCTTTTACTATATTTTTTGCAATTCATTTTTGCTATTTAAAAAATAATGAGATAAAATATATGCAAAAACATTCTGGGAGTGATATCTATGCATGTAATGGGAATAATCGTTGAATACAATCCCTTTCACAATGGCCATTTATATCATTTAAACAAATCCAAAGAAGTTACTGATGCTACCCATGTAATCGCTGTCATGAGTGGAAATTACATACAAAGGGGAGAACCCGCTCTTGTAGATAAATGGGCGAGAGCAAAAATGGCTCTATCTTGTGGCGTAGATTTGGTAATCGAATTGCCTTTTGTATATGCCGTTCAAAGCGCTGAAATCTTTGCTTATGGCGCAATAAAGCTCTTAGATAGCACTAATATCGTTGACAGCATATGCTTTGGCAGCGAATCAGGGGACATAAAGGCTCTGACAAAAATCGCAGAAATCCTGGCATATGAGCCCAATTCATTTAAAAGCAGCATAAAAAAGTACCTTAAACAAGGTCGTTCTTTCCCTGAAGCAAGGCAAATAGCAATTGCGGAGCACCTGAAAGCCTCCTCAAATATCCTGGCAACGCCAAATAACATCCTGGCTATAGAGTACATCAAAAACTTAATGAGATTAAATAGCAAGATAAAGCCGTACACTATCAAAAGAATTTCTTCAGGATACCACGATGTAGTAATAAGAGATAATATACCTAGCGCCACGGCTATAAGGAATATATTAAAAGCCAGCAATATGCATAAAATCAATGGCACTATGCCAGATATATGCTATGAGGAACTAATAAAAGAATTTAATAAAGGAAAAGGTCCTGTATTTATAGAAGACTTTGAAATGCCTATATTTTATACTTTAAGAAAAGTAAATAAAAGAGAACTTATGGAAATCCAAGATGTCAGCGAAGGGCTAGAAAACAGGCTGATAAAGTATTCCAGAGAAGCAGGAAATCTAAACGAACTTATAAGCCATGTAAAAACTAAAAGATACACAATGACTAGAATAAAAAGGATATTGATACATACCATGATAGGCATCAAAGAACAGGATTTAAAGATATTTAACGCCAATGGAGGGCCTCAATACATAAGGGTTTTAGGATTTAATGAAAAGGGCAGAAATCTTTTAAAACTTATAAAAGAACGATCTCAGTTGCCTATAATCACCAACGTAAGGAATACAGCTAAATACCCTGCGTTGATAAAATCCATGCTGGAGATCGAAGCAAGGGCTACTGATTTATACGTCCTCGGCTTTAAAAATCCACTAGAAAGAAAAGCGGGACGCGACCAGATGACGTCACCTATTGTTGTCTGATCCCCTTCTCTAATTTTAGTGTATATTCTAATTCATAATCCAGCTCTTTCTGTATATATTTATACTACAGCAATAGCATGGGGAGGATAAAAATGGGATACAAAGACAAATATGAAAATGTATTAACCACCATATTAATATTCTTGGTCACAGCAACTATCGTATTGCTTATTGTTTTTCCCAAAGAAACCCTGGGTGCTGCATCAGCAGGTGTAAAACTATGGTTAAACACCGTACTTCCTTCACTTCTACCTTTTTTTGTAGGTTCTGAACTCCTCCTCGGGTTAGGTGTCGTAAATTTTATAGGAGTTCTTCTTGAACCTATCATGCGCCCTGTGTTCAACGTTCCCGGTGCCGGTTCTTTTGCCATAGCAATGGGCTTTACATCTGGCTATCCGATGGGCGCAAAAATTATTTCAAGAATGCGAGAAGAAAAGCTGTGTACCAGAGCTGAAGCAGAAAGGTTGATGGCCTTTTGTAACAACTCAGGTCCCCTTTTTATGATAGGAGCGGTAGGAGTGGGCATGTTTAAAAGCCCTCTCCTGGGCTATGTGATCATCATATCCAATTATCTCGGAGCCCTAACCGTAGGAATTATATTCAGGTTTTATAAAAATAAAAGAGAAAAACATACCCAAATTAAAATAAATCTAAAAAAAGCCTTAAAAGAAATGATTGAAAACAGAAAAAAAGACGGAAGGCCTTTTGGTGAACTTCTCTCTGATAGCATAGTAAGCTCAGTAAATACCATACTCATGATAGGAGGATTTATAGTCTTTTTTTCTGTATTGATACATCTTTTGAACATCACCGGTTTTATATATGCCATATCAAAGGTCACGGGGATTATGCCTGCCTTTTTAAGCGGAATAGTAGAGATCACCGTAGGTGCATATAATATAAGCATATCTCAGGCGGATGAAATGTATAAAGTCGCATTAGCCGCTACCTTAATCGCATGGGGAGGGCTTTCTGCTCACGCCCAGATATTGAGTTTAATTTCAAAAACCGACATATCCTATTTCCCATTTCTACTATCAAAAATACTGCACGCCGTTTTTGCTTTCGGTTATTCGTACATCCTTTTGGCATATATAAACCCTGATATTTCAGTGTTTTATACCAATAACAATTCATGGCTAAAAAAATTCGAAGCCTCGTCAATCAATTTTATTTTTATAATTCTACTATTTTTATTTTTAGGCATCTCATACCACATGATTAAACATATAGTCCACCACACTATAAGATAAAAGGTCATTTTGCTCTTTTGATTATGATAGGTATCAACTCATCGGGAACCAGGCCTTTCAGACAACCGCCAAATTGGGCCACTTCTTTAATAAGGCTTGAACTTAAATAAGCATATTGGCTGCTGGTCATCATAAAAAGTGTCTCAATATTGTCATCTAGCTTTTTGTTCATAAGCGCCATTTGAAATTCGTACTCAAAATCCGAGATCATTCTCAAACCCTTAATAATCACACTAGCATTATTTTCCTTCATAAAATTTACTAAAAGACCTGAAAAACCCAATACCTCCACATTGGATATATCCTTCGTAACTCTTTTCAGCATATCTATGCGCTCTTCAATAGAAAACATAGGCGTTTTATTTGGATTTTTTAATACTCCCACAATGAGTTTATCAAATATTTTTGCACTTCTATTTATAATATCGATATGGCCGTTGGTGACAGGATCAAAACTACCAGGATAAACAGCAATCTTCACTATTTTCACCTCTCCTCAAATCTTTTATAAAAACTCACAGTTGTCCTTCCATATTGCTTTTGCCTGTATCTTACAAAAAAAGTAATTGTATCAGGCAAAAAATCTTTACTATCATGTTCCACGACAATGATGCCTTCTTCTTTTAACAAATTTTTCAAGCCTATATCCTCAAGAGTTGGAGTTATTAACCCCTTCAAATACGGTGGATCCATAAATATTAAATCAAATTGAGAATCCAATTTCTCCAGAGCTTTTTTGACAGGCATGCAGAGAACCGTCGCCCTATCAACTAATTTTGCCGCCATGAGATTTTTCTTTATAAACTGTACACTCTGTTTACTTTGGTCCACAAATACCGCTTTTTCAGCACCACGGCTCAATGATTCAATCCCCAATGCCCCGCTACCTGAAAATAAATCAAGCACAACTGCCCCAGGTATATATAATTGTAAGATATTAAAAATAGATTCTTTAATCCTATCTGCGGTTGGCCTCACATCAAGTCCTTCCGGGCAATACAATCTAACGCCCTTTGCTGTGCCTGATATGACTCTCATAATATTAACACCTCACATTTATTTTATCAACTATCATGTTTTTTAGCAAAATTTTTATTTTATATGTGTATAAAAGAGCATAAAATGTCAAAAATATAATTGGGAAGCAAAATTCCCCCAAAATTCTTCCTTCAATTTCTCCTCTCCCAAAAATCCAGGTGTCAGCACCTGGATTTTTAATTTTTCCCCTAAAAATTTAAAAAGGAATGATGCTCTAGAAGAGAATCATTCCTTTTTATCAGTTTAATCTATCAGCTCAATTTATCAGTTTAGCGATTTGTCTGATTAGCATTAGCTATGCTGGCTTCAGCCATTTCAATCATTTTTCTTACCATGTGTCCTCCAACAGCACCACAATCTCTAGATGTCAAATTGCCCCAGTAGCCATCAGCAGGAGGTTGAATGCCCAGCTCGTTAGCAACTTCGTATTTCCACTTGTTCATAGCAGCCTTAGCCTGACTTACTACTAAAGGATTTTTAGTTGCTGATCCTTGTGCCATTTATCTCACCTCCTTTGTGCTTGCATTATTAATATAACCATATAACTTGATATATACTCAGGAAATATATATCTGTATTTCTAATTTAATATAACGTCATCAAATGCTTTTGCAAATTTCTTTTTTAATGTATTTTTTATTAAACGATTTTCAGGTGAATTCATGGAAGGATCAACTTTTAAAAGATCCTCTACTGCTTCTCTGGCCTTCTTTAAACATTCAAAATCCCTGGAAAGGTCAGTAACCTTAAATTCAGGCATACCATGTTGTCTCACCCCGAGAAATTCCCCTGGACCTCTCAATAGCATATCCTTTTCTGCAATTTCAAAGCCGTTCTGTGATTTGACCATTATATCCATCCTTTTTCTTATATTCTCTGATGCCATATTTGATATCAAAAAACAATACGACTGGTGTTTTCCACGTCCAACCCTTCCTCTTAGCTGATGCAATTGAGCCAATCCAAATCTTTCGGCATTTTCTATCACTATGGCACTGGCATTAGGCACATCTATGCCCACTTCTATAACCGTCGTTGAAACCAGTATGTCTATATTCCCATTTGCAAAATCCCTCATAATCATTTCCTTATCTAACGGCGATACCTTGCCATGGAGCAAACCCAACCTGCAATCTTTAAAATATCTATTTTTCAAATACTCAAAATGTTCAACGGCGGATTTTGCTTCTATAACGTCTGAATCATTAATTAAAGGACATATAACATAGGCCTGTCTACCTGTTTTTACTATTTTGTGTATAAAATCATATACCTTATCGCTCATATCATCGCTTACGGCATATGTCAATACCTTTTTGCGACCCGGTGGCATCTCGTCTATAATACTCACATCCAGATCCCCATATAAAACCAGTGCTAGTGTCCTCGGTATAGGTGTGGCTGTCATTATAAGCATATCTGGATTCTGACCTTTCTGTGAAAGCATTGCCCTCTGTTTCACACCAAAACGATGCTGTTCATCTGTTATTACAAGCCCCAAATTATTAAATTTGACGCCATCCTGTATTATAGCATGAGTGCCTATCACAATATCTGTTTCACCATTTTCTATACTGAGCAAAATATCATTTTTTTGTCTGGCCGTTAAGCTGCCCGTCAAAAGAGCCACTTTTACATCACAACCGTCTAACATAGAGCATATATTCCTGTAATGTTGTTCTGCCAATACCTCTGTAGGAACCATAAATGCGGTTTGATAACCATTATAAGAGGACATCAATGAAGCAAGAACAGCTATTAAAGTTTTCCCCGAGCCTACGTCACCTAAAACCAACCTATTCATAATTCTATCACTGGCCATGTCTTCCTCCACCTGGCGCCACACCCTTTTTTGAGCATCCGTCATGGCAAAAGGCAACTTTTTGATAAAACTCTCAATTTCAGGTTTTCTGCTAAATTTTATACCTTTTTGTATTCTGTTTTCCATTTTTTTTAACATCATGCCTAATTGTAAAAAGAAGAGCTCTTCAAAAGCAAATCTATACCTTGCTTTCTCAAGTAATTCTTCACTGTCTGGAAAATGCATCTGCCTTAATCCCTCGTGGATCTCCATCAAACCATACTTTTCTCTAAATGAATCGGGAAAAAACTCTTCAACCACATCAATCTCATTGAGGGCATTTGCGATAATATTTCGCATTACTACAGGGCTTAAATCTTCTGTAAGTCTATATATTGGCACAATACCTGTACTCTTTTGAACCTCCGGTGAAAGAATCTGTACTGTTCCAAATCTTATACTTACCTTTCCCGTTAAAATGTATTCACTGCCTATTTTAAATTCATCCTTTTTATAAGGCTGATTAAACCAGACAAGGCTGGCATAACCTGTGCCATCATAAACAGGAATCTTTGTAATCGTAAGCCCTTTACGCGGTTTTATTTCCTGAGCAATACCTATAACCTTGCATTTGATGGTCTGTTTTTCACCATCGATGAGCCTAAAAATAGGTGTAACTTCCCTTAATTCATAATCTCTTGGAAAGTAATACAGGAGATCCTCTATGGAATATATATCTAATCTATTTAATAATTTTACCCTTTTAGGCCCAACTCCCTTAATATACTGTAATTCTTTCATAACTCTCACCTTGTCTTTTTCATCTATTATGTGTTAAAATAAAGGATGTTGAATTTTAAGGAGGTGTTAGAAATGGCAAGAGTATGTGATATATGTAAGAAAACGGCGATGACAGGGATGAAATACAGCCACTCCCATAGAAAAACCCACAGGAGATGGGAGGCAAATATTAAAAAAATCCGGGTGATCGTCAATGGTACACCCAGGAGACTTAACGTATGTACCAGTTGTATACGCTCTGGTAAGGTTCAGAGGGCCATATAAAAAGCGACAGCAGTCGCTTTTTATTTATTTTTTTTCGCTCTAAATATCCTCATCACCTTTTTGAAAATTTTAGTCATAGGGCATCTCATATAAAAGAATCTCAAAGCTCTCACCACCTTTGATCTAACGCTGATACAGCTCTAGACCAACACCCAAAATTACAATTCCCATCATTAAAAACCAAAGCCAGGATGGAACATTTAGTAAGATTATTAAAACCCCTATAAATATAACAGCTGCTCCAATCCATTTATTTGGGTTTTTTTTGCCTAATTTCATAGAAATCAGCTCCCAAATTCTTTTTGTAATATATTTTATTCTGCAAAATCCTATCTGTTACTAATCCCTTGCCATTATCGCCAGCAGCATACCTTCTCCTACTTTAATCCACGCTTTGTCTTCTGTAAAAACATTGCTAATACCACATGGCATATAGATATCCATGAAATCAGGCAATTGATAGTACAGGCCCTCGCTTTTAAGTCCCCTGGCATTTCCTCCAAAAGGAATGAGTGATATTATATCGCCTGGCTTTCCTTCTATTGTTTCTTCTCCCTTTATAATAAAAATCACATTGTGTTCATCTATTATCCGCCCTTTTATATTCCTGCGGCTTAATTCAGCAAGCATGTGGATATTTGCAATAGTATGATCCATTCTATACCCTATCCCGCCGATTATCACAATTTCATCACAGCCCATTTCCACAGCCATATTTACAGCCAGCTGGGTATCCGTAAAGTCCTTTTCCGCAGGATATTTTTCCACTTTAACTCCTTTATCAATATATATATTCAGCAATTCTCTGTCACATGAATCAAAATCACCTACTATTATATCGGGGCGTATATTTAGTTTGTGTGCGTATTCTATACCCCCATCAGCGCAAACACATATATCGTATTTTATATCTTTATAAAACTCAATATCATTTATCACCCCATGGGTTATTACAAGACCTTTCAAACTGCACCCCTGCCTTTTAATAATTCTACCGTTCTAGCCATATCATCGCTTTTAAAAATGCATGTACCCGCCACAATCACGTCAGCTCCTGCCTCTATGACCTTTTGAACATTTTGAGTATCAATGCCTCCATCTACCTGAATCAAAAAGTTTAAGCCTTTATTCTCTCTTAAAGCCCTTAAATCAGCTACCTTATCCAAGGTATATGGTATAAGTTTCTGCCCACCAAAACCTGGATTAACCGTCATAACGAGCACCATATCGCATAGTTCTACGACATAGTCCAAAACCGTTAAAGGTGTAGACGGATTTAATGCAATGGACGCTCTTACGCCGCTCTCTTTAATCCTATTTATCATCCTATCCAGATGAATGCAGGATTCTGCATGGACCGTAATGTTTTTTACACCCAATCTCACTAGATCATTAATGTACTCATCAGGATTGTCTACCATGAGATGAACGTCAAATGGCAAAGCACTCTTACCGACAATAGATTCTATCACAGGAATACCAAAGCTCAAATTGGGGACAAAATGACCATCCATTATATCTATATGCAGCATATCTACGCCAGCTCTTTCAGCGTTTAAAATATCGTCAAGTAGATTTGCAAAATCAGCCGCCAATATAGACGATGACAGTAAAACCATCAATCATATCTCCTTTCTTCTGCCATTCCCACTTCCTCCTGGATACGTAAATAATTATTATACCTTTCACTCCCTATTTTGCCTTCCTTTAGGGCTTCTTTCACAACACAACCAGGCTCCAAAATATGCAGACAATCTGCAAAACGGCATTTGCCTTCATAGGCTTTAAATTCAGGATAATTCTTTACCACATCTTTCCTGGTTAAAAAGTCTAAATCTATTGCTCCAAATCCAGGCGTATCCAATACATAACCCCCTGATTTTAATTGAAGCAACTCTACATGTCTTGTAGTGTGCTTTCCCCTGTTGGCTTTCACGCTTACGTCCCCTGTCTTTAAATTTAAATCGGGCTGAATTGCATTGAGTAAAGAAGACTTGCCAACCCCTGAAGGTCCAGCCAGAGCAGAAGTCTTGTCCTTCATGACATTTTCCAGCTCATCTATTCCTTTCCCATTTTTCGTCGAAGTAAATAACACTTTATATCCTGCTTTTGCGTAAATATCACCATAATAATGGCAAAGATCATTTTCATCTAGATCCACTTTGTTGATGCAAATTACAGCCTCAATATTATTAACTGCACACATAAGCAAAAGCTTATCTATATACAGTAAATTAGGATCCGGGTTGGTCACCGAAAATACCACAATAATCTGATCAACATTGGCTACAGCAGGCCTTATCATACAGTTAGACCTGGGGAGTATTTCCTTTATAAAGCCTTCCCCCTTGCCATTTATATCAATTTCTACGCGATCGCCCACCATTGGCTTTATATCATCTTTTCTGAAACGCCCTCTAGCTTTGCATTCATAAACTTCATTACCGGCTTTTACGTAATATAAGCCTCCTACGCCTTTTACAATAATACCCTTCAACGGAAATCTACCTCTCGTGAATCCTGTAATTTTCCATCGATGTAAAGCTGTAAAATCACCTTACCACTAGCCGAAACGGGTATGCTCAAAGGACTATCCGCATAGTTATTTATACCGTTATACACTACTGTAGACTGATTATTCTGCACCATGACCAGCTCTACACTCATAGGTTTGTCCGATTTAGGCAAATTTACAATAATATTCTTTGTAATCAGTTGTGGATTACTCTGTTGTCCTTGATTAGATGGCGCTTGCTGATTATTCTGTTGGCCCTGCCCTTGCGTTTGTTGCTGACCTGTTGGTTGTTGCGGCTGTGCAGGTTTTTTGCTTACAACAAGATCAATAGAAGTTCCTATATCAACCGATTGATTTGCATCAACAGATTGAGTAAGTACCACATCTTCAGGGCCGGTATCCTCTTGATATTTGACGTTACCCAGTTTCAGCTGGCTGTTTTGTAGCAAAGTCTTGGCTTCATCTAATTTTAGACCCACCAATGATGGCACAGTCACTTTATTAGGGCCTTTGCTGACCGTCAAAACAATTGTCGTGCCTTTTTTTACCGTTCCTGCATCAGGTGAAGGATACTGGGATATAACAATATTTTTAGGCCTATCATCATAGACGTATTTAATACTGCTATTTAGACCTGCATTGTCTAATCTTATCTGGGCATCCCTATAATCAATACCCGTCACATCAGGTATCGCAACCTTTTGAACCCCTTTACTTACGTATAATGTAACAACATAATTTTCTTTGACGCTGGTCCCATGCTCTGGGTCCTGCTTAAATACCACACCAGGAGAATACTGGTCATTATACATTTTAACCTCTTTCGCTTTTAAATGTTTCTTTTGTAGCAAAGATCTAGCATCCTCAGCATTTAAACCTATAAGAGAGGGAACGGTTATCTCTTTTACCCTCATTGAATTATTTAAATAATATACTCCTGCAGCTGATACCGCTCCAAGCGCAATCAACATAAGGGCCGTTATAGCAATGCTAATAAAAACTTTTCTTAATAAACTCTTACCCTTACCATTATTTTCATTTTTAGCATCACTGCTTCGCCTTTGAACCTTTTTGAGCATATCGTCATCTATCTTCATAACCCTTGTTGGATCGTCAAAAGAACTATCGTTGATCTTTACAAAATCGCCATAGGGATCTTTTAAAAAGCGACCTAAATCTGTTAAAAGTTCTTCTGCGCTTTGATATCTGGCGTTTTGGTCTTTCTGGGTGGCTTTCATTATTATCATATTCAAAGCGGGAGGTATGGACGGATTTAATTTTCTGGGCTGAATAATTTCTTCCTGAATATGTTTAAGGGCAACAGATATAGGGCTTTCACCATCAAAAGGCAACCTTCCTGTAACCATCTCGTATAACACGATACCTAGAGAATAGACATCTGATTTTGCATCTATATATCCACCTTTAGCCTGTTCAGGAGAAAAGTATTGGGCAGTCCCTATAATATTTCCAGTATATGTTAAAGTTGTATTACCTCCAGCTCTTGCTATTCCAAAATCTGTAACCTTTGCCCGACCATCATCTGTAATAAGAATATTTTGAGGCTTTACGTCCCTGTGTACAATACCTCTCTTGTGGGCATGATCCAGCGCAGAGGCTACTTGTCTCGCAATGTCAACGGCATAATCTACAGGTAGCGGTCCATTGTTCTCTTTAATAACCTTTTTTAGTGTTTTCCCGTGGACATATTCCATTACGATATAATATATCCCATCATCACATCCCACATCGTATATATTTACAATATTGGGGTGGGATAAACTGGCCGCAGCCTGTGATTCCCTTTTAAACCTTTCAATAAAATTTTCGTCGTTAGCATATTCAGGACGCAAAACTTTTATCGCCACATATCTATTAAGTAAATTGCACCTGGCTTTATAAACAATACCCATGCCGCCTTCTCCTATTTTTTCAAGCACTTCATATCTATTTCCCAGCAATCTGCCTATCACCCAACTCACCTCCCTTTTAATTGCTGTCAACTTTTGCTATTACAACAGTTATATTGTCATAACCGCCCTTATCATTGGCCGCTTTTATTAACTCATCACAAGCTCTGTCGGGTTCATTGTCATTAACGATATCCAGTATTTCCTGATCCGTTAACATATTAGTCAACCCATCTGTACAAAGCAATATAATATCGCCAGGGCTTATTTCATCAATGACTATATCTATCTCAATATCATTACAAGTACCCAAGGCTCTCGTTATTATATTTCTCTGGGGATGCACTCTGGCCTCATTTTCTGTTATACTACCCTGCCGTATCAATTCTGCCACTAACGAGTGGTCGTTGGATATCTGTTTAATTTTTTTGTCCCTGATGAGATATGCTCTGCTATCACCTATGTGACCTATAAAATACTTGCCGTTTTCGATCAATAACAAGGTGAGGGTTGTACCCATGCCGCTCATACTTTTATTTAAGGTAGCCTTTTTAAATACTTCTGAATTCCCTTCAACTATAGCCTCTTTTATAAATCTGATTATCTCGTAATCATCCTTAACCAGCTGTTTATAGTTTTTTTCAAAGTAATCTACTACCGATTTAATCGCAAGACTGCTGGCCACTTCTCCGGCATTGTGTCCACCCATTCCATCCGCCACGATAAACAACTTGAATTCATCGTCATTCTTAATATAATATCCGTCCTCGTTATTTTCTCTTGCATTTCCTACATCAGTTTTTCCCACTGCCTTCATCCTATCACCTCACTTACCTATACTGTTCATATAGCTTCTCCTGAGTTGTCCACAGGCAGCGTCTATATCGCTGCCAAGCTCTCTCCTCACAGTAGTACTGATACCTCTGTTCTGAAGAGTTTTGGCAAATTCCTGTATTCTCTCCTCACTAGGTCTCACAAACTGATTATTTACCTCATTTACCGGGATCAAGTTAACATGGCATAACATATCCCTCAATAGCCTTGCCAATTCCACAGCATGATGTATTGAATCATTAAAACCTCGTATAAGAGCGTATTCAAATGTTACCCTTCTATTCGTTCTCAACGTATAATATTTACATGCCTGCAATATGTCTGCAATACCGTATTTTTTGTTAATAGGCATTATCTGAGATCTAATTTCATCATCAGGAGCGTGAAGTGACACGGCTAAATTAACCTGCAGCCCTTCATCAGCCAATTTCATAATACCTGGCACAATACCGCAAGTTGAAATAGTAATATGCCTTTGCCCTATATTTAGACCATTATCGCTATTTATACACCTGACGAACTTCAAAACTTCGTCATAGTTATCAAAAGGCTCGCCGCTACCCATGAGAACAACCCTCGATATTTTATGCCCCAAGTCCCTCTGAGCTGCCAATATTTGTTCTATCATTTCACCCGACGAAAGATTCCGCTCCATGCCGTTTATAGTAGAAGCACAAAAAGCGCAGCCCATCCTGCATCCAACCTGCGTCGAAACACATTGGGTATAACCAAACCTGTACTTTATGACTACGGTTTCTATTACATTTTTATCTTTCAATTTCAACAGGTACTTTATAGTATTCCTATCTTTTGATAACTGCTTCTTTACAATAGACAATCTTCCTATATAGGCTTTTTCCTTTATTCTATTTTTCAAATCATTAGAAAATACTGTAATCTCTGAAATATCATTTATGCCCTTATAAAGCCAATTAATCAATTGTCTGGCCCTGTAAGCAGGTTCACCGATCTTCTCAAAAAATTTTTCTAACTCTTTCTCATTAAGATCGTAAAGGTCTATCATAATAATAATCCTCCATATTTATTTTCGCCTTAGGCAGGATATGAAGAAACCATCAAGACCATGGATATGAGGGTAAAATGATGTAGTTGATTCCAGTTCAAAATCTTTGTTTTCATGCAAAAACCTCTCTACCTGTCCCATGTTTTCTTCATAAGTAATGGTACATGTGCTATATACTACTAGACCACCACTTTTTACATACTTTGCTGCATTATTTAAGATCTGATGTTGTATACTGACGAGCTCTTTCTCATCTTCAGGCTTTCTGCTCCATTTTATATCAGGTTTTTTTCGTATAACCCCATATCCTGTGCAGGGTGCGTCAACCAAAACCCTATCAGCCTTATTTACCATATGCTGGTCCAATTCCCGAGCATCATATAACTGTGTCTTTATGATCTTTATGCCCAATCTCTCACAATTTTTCTGGATCAATGCAAGTTTATGCTCATATAGGTCTCTAGCCAGTATTATACCTTTATTTTCCATAAGTTGAGCTATATGAGTAGCCTTCCCACCAGGCGCACTGCATACGTCTACAATAAACTCACCTGGCTCAGGGTTTAAAAGATGGGATACCATCATAGAACTCTCACCCTGCACCTGAAAGAGGCCATTTTTGTATAAATCAAGTTTATCTATCCCTCTAATCCCATATACATAAAGAGCCTCTCTGGCATATTTACCTTTTTTAACCTCAATACCTTGTCCTTCCAGAGCTGTCGTAAGACCGTCTACATCCGTCTTTAACGTATTTACCCTTATAGATACGTCAGGCTTTTGATTGCTGGCTTCTAAAAAGCTTTTTACAAAATCGTAGTCATAATCTTTTAAAAATCTCTCTACCATCCACTCCGGATATGAATACTTTAAAGATAGATATTCAACGGGTTGAAGATTTTCATCAGGAAATTTTACCCCATTTCTCAAATACGTCCTTATAATCCCATTGACGAATTTAGACGGACCTATGCCGCAATATTTTTTTGTCAGCTCTACTGCCTCATCACAGGCCGCCCGAGGAGGAATTTTATCAAGATACATTATCTGATATATTCCCATCCTCAACAGATTTAAAACACGCAGATCAGGTTTCGTTCCCTTTTTAGCCAGTGAAACTATTACATAATCCAGAGTATTCTTGCGCTCAATAACCCCATAAACCAGCTCTGTCACTAGCGCCCTATCCCTTGAATCTAAACGGAATTTATCAAGATATTTTTTTAACGCCATATCTGCATAGGATTTATTTTCTTCTACATCCATTAAAACCTTAAAAGCTAATTCTCTTGCCTTCATCATTCTTCCCTGTTCCTAATAGCCAAAAGCCTCAACAGCTGTGCAATAGCCACAATTGTAGCAGCCACATAAGTCATCGCTGCTGCACTTAAAACGGCTCTAACCGGTTTTAATTCACTTTTTGTGATAAACCCCTCACCACTTAGCATGGCAAGAGCCCTATTGCTGGCATTAAATTCTACTGGCAATGTCACAATCTGAAATAATACAGCGCCGATAAAAAACAATATCCCGATATTTATAAGTGAAGGCAATCCAAATATAATACCTGCTATCACAAAAATCCACGTCAAATTAGAACCCAAATTTGCTATAGGCACCAGTGCATTTCTTACAGCCAGAGGCGCATAACCCTGCGCATGCTGAAGGGCATGACCGGTTTCATGAGCGGCAACTCCTATAGCTGCTATTGAACTACTGCCGTAGACGGCTTCAGATAACCTCAACACCTTACTTCTGGGGTCATAATGGTCTGTCAGACTACCAGGGATCATCTGAATCTCTACATCGTAAAGACCGTTTCTATCCAATAAGCTCCTTGCAACCGCAGCTCCCGTAAAGCCATAGCTGTTAGGTACTTCAAGATATCTAGCAAAAGTGCTCTGAACTTTCGCCTGTGCATAAAGTGCAAAAATAATGGCTGGAAGTACATATACCACATAGGTATAATCAATACCATAGAAAAAAGGCATAATTCACTCCTCCTTTAAAAAGAATTTAACTGCCTCTTCAACACTGCTTAAATTGACAGTGGTATTGAAACATGGACCATAAGGCCTTTCATTCAATATCCCCAACACAGGTATTACATTGACATCCTGTATTCCACTGGATAAATCCCTCTCGCACGCTATAGCCACTATAGCCATGGGTCTGTATTCCTGAACCTTTTTTCTGGCAAGAGTTCCCCCTGTAGCTATAGTCAGTTTTACACCGTATTTTTCAGAAATATCCAGCAAACCCGCTACCGCACACTTTCCGCAGCGAGCGCAATTTTTTACATCAACGGTTATCCTCCTATTACAACCCGACCACTGTAAGCAGTGGGGTGCTAATATAAGTATATCCTTTGGCTGAACATAAATTCTATTAGACCTTATAATTGTATTATTTATTTCTGCATAGGATGCCTGAACTCTCTCTATATCTAATTTTAGAAATCTGCACACAGGCATGACAACTGAAAATACCGTGCTAAGCAGCTTACTTGCAAAATTTCTAATAAACGAACTTGGCTTTTTACTAATAAGCGCGAATATTAAAATTGAGAGGGATATAAAAAGAGTAAGCATCACCGCAAAAAGCAATATAACCGCTATTGCCATAGCCGCCTTATAAATATAAATATTACCTCTGAGCAAAAGATATATTAAAGCAATTCCCGCCGCACCTAAAACAAGAGCAATCCCCAGCGCAATACCCAATAAAATTCTTTTCTTAGCTAACATCACCCAACAATTTTCCTTCCTCTATACGATGACCTCTTAAGTATTCCATGTAAGACATCTTCTTTGAATTCGGTTCCTGAAGTTCCTGTATGCTTATGCATCCTTCCCCGCAACATACCACAAGACCCTTCTTTTCGTCGGACATTATTACTTCTCCCGCTAGACCTGCCTTATGAGACTCTACCACCTGGGCCTTCCATATCTTCAACACTCGACCCTCATAATAGGTAAATGCACCCGGCCATGGATTTGTACCTCTTATCAAATTCACTATATCCTTGGCACTTTTATTCCAGTCGATTAGACCTGTATTTTTGTCCAGCATAGGTGCATAGGTACTCTCACTGTTATCCTGCGGAATCCTGTTAATTTTGCCCGATTCGATCATCTGTAATGTATCGTACAGCACCTTTGCCCCAAGCACCTTTAACTTATCATGTAGCGTGCCGGCAGTATCCTCATCTTCAATGTCCAGAGATTCCTGTAGGAGAATATCTCCCGTGTCCAATCCTGTGTCCATAAGCATGGTGGTTATGCCCGTGTTCTTTTCGCCGTTTATTATAGCCCAATTTATAGGAGCAGCACCTCTATATTTCGGAAGCAACGACGCATGAACATTGACACAACCATATACAGGGATATCCAATACTTCCTTACGTAATATTTTACCATACGCCACTACTACAATCAAATCAGGCTTTATATCCTTTAACATGCTTAAAAATTCATAGTTATCTTTAAGTTTTTCAGGTTGTATTACTTTCAAGCCATATTTCTGAGCTTCTTCTTTAACAGCAGGCGGCTTGAGCTTATGACCTCTCCCTTGAGGTCTGTCAGGTTGAGTAACTACCAGAGCCAAATCGGTATTCTCTGCTACAACTCTAAGGCACGGTACTGCAAAATCAGGTGTTCCCATAAAAACCGTCTTCATGGCCTTTTCACTTCTCTTTTACTCTTCTCATCTTTATCCACAAATCTTATCACCTTATCTATAAACAGCACTCCTTCAAGATGATCAAGTTCATGGCAAATAGCCCTCGCCATCAAATCTTCACCGGTCAATTCTATCCTATTGCCCGCCCTGTCCTGGGCTTCAACCTTTACCTTCTTAGGTCTCTTCACCTCGCCAAGGACATTGGGAATACTCAAGCACCCTTCTACGTCTACCTGTTCCCCTTCCTGTTCTACAATCACCGGGTTGATAAGTTCCACGATCCCCTCTCCGATATCTATTACTACCGCTCTTTTCAATATACCCACTTGAGGTGCAGCCAACCCGACTCCATTAGCCTGATACATAGTTTCTGCCATATCATCCAAAAGTTGCTTTAATCTGTCATCAAATTGATCCACCTTTTTGGCCTTCTTCCTCAAAATCTCATCATCGTATATTCTAATATTTCTTATCGCCAAATCCTTCTCCTCCTATATCAACGTAATATAATTTATATCATATGATATCAAAACGTCTTTGTCTAACATCGATTTTATTTTATCATAACTGCGATTTATAGTATACCTTAATATATCGCCGTTTTTGCTTTTCAATACGATATTCCACCTATATTTATCCCTCAACTTGTGGAGCATAGCTGGCATCGGTTTGAAGACCTGGATATCAGGTTCATTATATGTTTCTATTATATCATACAGCAACATGGATTTCTCCTTTACAATTTTATCATCAAATCCTGATAGTGTAAAAACAGCAAGTTCCGAAAAAGGTGGATAGTCAGATTTTTCCCGAAATGTGATTTCCCTCCTGTAAAATCCCTCGTAGTCATGGTTTTTCGCACATAAAATAGCATAATGATCGGGATAATACGTTTGTATGATAACCTTCCCTTGTCTATTACCCCTTCCCGCCCTACCAGCTACCTGAGTTATAAGCTGAAAAGTACGTTCCGAGGCATTATACTCCGGGAAATTCAAGGCTGTATCTGCCGTTATAATTCCAACAAGAGAAACTCCGGGAAAATCCAATCCTTTTGATATCATCTGAGTTCCTATAAGGATATCTGCTTCCCTGTTTTTAAATGCCGTGTAAATTTTCTCAAAAGAACCTTTTTTTCTGGTAGTATCCACATCCATCCTGAGAATTCTGGCGTCCGGAAATAGAGCTTTAACTTCTTTTTCAACCCTTTCTGTCCCCATACCAAAATATCTTATACTGTTTTGGCCGCAAGCAGGACATGATTTCGGCATATAAATGCTATACCCACAATAATGGCACTGCAATGTTCCATCGGCATGGAACGTCAAAGATATATTACAATGAGGGCATTTCATAACATAGCCACACAACCTACAGGATACAAAGGTGTAAAAACCCCTTCTGTTCAAAAATAAGATCAGCTGTTCTTTTCTCGCCAGGGTATTTTTCATCTCATCGTATAGTTCTTTGCTAAAAATCGATCTATTCCCGGACATCAATTCCTGCCTCATATCCACTATATGCACATAAGGCAGTTTTTTATTGTTAACCCTTTTCTTTAGGCGCAGAAGATTAAGATGGCCTTCAACAGCCCTATAATAGTTCAAAATCGAAGGCGTAGCCGACGCCAGTACAAGCACAGCACCTTCCAATTCGCATCTTCTTTCAGCTACCTCCCTGGCATCGTATTTGGGTCTCATGTCCGATTGCTTATACGTGCTCTCATGCTCTTCATCCACAATCACAAGACCCAGATTTTTAAACGGCGCGAACACGGCACTCCTGACTCCTACCACCACTTTCACTTTCCCATCCATTATCCTTTTCCATTGATCAATGCGTTCTCCATCAGAAAGTCTGCTATGTAAAACGGCTACATTATCACCAAATCTACCCTTAAAGCGCTCTATAGTCTGAGGTGTTAATGATATCTCTGGAACCAGCACTATGGCATCTTTTCCTTTTTTTATATTATATTCTATAGCCTGGAGGAATATCTCCGTCTTCCCGCTTCCCGTCACACCATGTATTAGGTATTTGCCCTTAGATGCGTCCATTCCCTTTTTGATCTCGTCCAACGCCTTACGCTGTTCAGCTGTTAACTCTAATCTTTCCGTTCTGCCGTAATTACAAGAGCTATATGGATTTTTTTCTGTATCTATATAGTACACATCGATAAGACCTTTTTCTTTTAAACGCTTTAAAACCCCATAATCACTGCCTGTTGCCTTTATTAACTCAGAAGCTTTTACAGGATTGTCACCTCTATTCAAAAGCTCTTTAAGAACAGCGATCTGTCTCGTATTCTTCTTATTTGAGAATATAAATTGTTCTATTTCTGCAATAGACACTTTCAATTCTACTACCATATGGGCCATTTCCATAGATTTTTTGACATCGACGGGCATAATACACCTTAAAGCTTCAACCAGATGACAAAGATATCTTTCTTTCATCCAGTAAGCCAGCACCAGTTGTTTTTCAGTTAACACAGGTTTTGAATCAATAATTCTCATAATGCTTTTAATCCTAGAACTATCAACATCACTTTTTTCCTTTACACCTACGATAAAGCCTTCAACAAGTCTTTTATTGAAGTCTACTACAACTCTGATTCCTGGCTTTACATCAATATCGTCGGGTACTGCGTAATCGTATATCTTATCCACATTGGATGAATTGATATCTATTATAACCTCCGCATACCTCAAAGCATTTCCCCCTAAGCAAAAATGGCCAGTTACCTGACCATTAGATTCGCCGCCAAATCCAATATAGCATGGGACAGATCATATTTATTCATTAACGGAAAATCCTTAATATCACCGTCTTTTGTTATTATCTTTACTATATTCGTATCCACTTCAAAACCAGCCCCTGGCTGAGTCACATCATTGATAACGATCATATCAAGATTTTTTTCCTTTATTTTTTTACTGGCATTCATCACGATGTTATCTGTCTCCGCAGCAAATCCTATAAGCACCTGTCTACCTTTTTTATCGCCTAATTCCTTTAATATATCCGGATTTTTACTCAGTCGAATTGTCATTTCGCTATCGTCTTTTTTTATCTTTACATTACTGTAGTTCATAGGTCTGTAATCAGCTACCGCTGCAGACATTATCACAGCATCTACCTCGTCAAAATATTGCAATACCTTATCTCTCATCTGTTCAGCCGTAGATACTCGCTCAAACATAACCCCTATAGGTGGATCTATTGATGTAGGTCCCGAAATCAGGATAACCTCTGCACCTCTATCTCTCGCCGCCTTTGCCAGCGCATAGCCCATTTTGCCGGAGGAATAATTTGAAATATACCTCACAGGATCTATAGGTTCTCTGGTAGGCCCTGCCGTCACCAAAATCTTTCTACCCACCAGGTCCTTTTTTACAAATAAAGATTTCACAAAATCTACAATGCTACTTATATCTGCCAGTCTGCCCTGACCAATATCTCCGCAAGCCAGCTCCCCTGACTCTGGCTGCACAAAATAATACCCATATTGCCGCAACAAATCAATATTTCTCTGAGTAATGGGATTATTATACATATTGACGTTCATAGCCGGCGCAATGACTACAGGAGCCTTTGTAGCCATCACAGTAGTCGTAAGTATATCATCAGCTATGCCCGAAGCTATTTTCCCTATAATATTAGCCGTAGCCGGCGCGATTAAAAATACATCCGCCCATTTAGCCAGGGATATATGTTCGATCTCCCAAGCCACCGGCTCCTCAAACATATCTACAGCCACTGGATTATTCGTAAGAGTCTGAAAGGTCAAAGGAGTTATAAAACGGGTGGCAGACTCAGTCATGATCACTTTGACTGAAGCACCTTCTCTAATGAGAAACCTCGCTAGTTCTGCAGCCTTATACGCTGCTATACCACCCGTAACCCCCAATACAACCTTTTTATCTTTTAGCATAATCATCATCCTTACAAAAATTTATTTAATGCCCACTTTGGTGCGTTCAAAGGTAATTTTGCCACCATTTATCTCATTTATAGCCACAACTACAGGATTGTCCGAGTCTACATCTACAAGTTTCTTATCACCTGCTACCAGCTGTCTCGCCCTCTTGGCGACCATAACCGCCAGAGTATATTTATCTTCAGATTTTTTCAGAAGATCTTTTATAGGTGGATATATCATACTAACCCCTCCCTTATATTTAGGTAATATTCTTTGTTTCTATCCACTCTGCACTTTTCTGCTATTATTATTGACTCAATTTTCTTTATTGCTTCCTCAACATCGTCGTTTACAACGACATAATTATATTTCGAAATATAATTTAACTCATCATATGCCGACTTAAACCTTTTCATTATCTCTTCTTCCGTCTCAGTTCCGCGATTTATTATTCTCTTTTTTAATTCCTCCATAGACGGGGGGAGTATAAAAATAAAAACACCCTCAGGGAATTTTTCTTTAACCTTCAAAGCGCCCTGAATATCTATCTCAAGGATAACATCATACCCTTCTTTCAGAGACTTCTCCACATATTCCCTGGGCGTACCATAATAATTATCATATACCTT
This sequence comes from Caldanaerobius fijiensis DSM 17918, assembly GCF_900129075.1. Classification (NCBI taxonomy): domain Bacteria; kingdom Bacillati; phylum Bacillota; class Clostridia; order Thermoanaerobacterales; family Thermoanaerobacteraceae; genus Caldanaerobius; species Caldanaerobius fijiensis. The sequence continues at coordinate 35,929 of NZ_FQVH01000014.1, read as the reverse complement.
TGCCCATTCTAACAGCTGGTTTTCCTCCACCATCTTTTGAAATTGTTCTAAATCCTTAAAAAAATAATTTTTCCCATCGACTTCGCCTTTTCTGGGCTTCCTGGTGGTCACCGATATACTTAATCTATACTGTTTATTTCTCTCACATAGTTCTTTGCAAATCGTGCCTTTCCCTGCACCAGAAGGACCGGATAGAACAATTAACAATCCACATTCCATTAACTTTACACCTCATTCTTCTTGATCCTCAGGTTCCTCAAGGATATTTTCATCTATATCAAAATCTTTGGAATTTAATCGATTGGCAACCGTTTCCGGCTGCACTGCTGCCAGTATAACATGGTCGCTGTCAGTGATTATAACGGCTCTCGTCCTTCTACCATAAGTAGCATCAATAAGCATGCCCCTGTCTCTGGCCTCTTGGATTATCCTCTTTATAGGTGCAGATTCAGGACTCACTATGGCTACCAATTTATTGGCTGAGATGATATTCCCAAAGCCAATGTTAATCAGCCTTATATTAGAACAATTCATAACCCAACCTGGTTCAAAAAACTTAACTGTTTTACAGTTAACGGCCTTCCCCTGACCAGGTTTTCCTCCTTTCAATAGAATTTACCCTCTCGGGCATGGAAAACAGGAAGACCTAAGCCCCGGGAGTCACTCCCGGACGTGGGAACTGCACCTTAAGGATACAGGTACAGCCTAATAGGCGGTCTGTGTTTACCTTAAGCCCCACGCGATCTATCAGATACAGCCTACCGGTTTGTCCCGATACCGGCTAAACGGGGTCATCTATATCAGTTTTTGAACACCATTCCTTACTTTCCTGCCACCTTCAGCCAGCTTCATTACTTGGAAATAGACAAAACTTATTTAGACAATTCTATTGAGCCGTCAAAAACAAACTCTGCAGGTCCATACATATAAACATTACCGTTATGAACCCATTCTATGCGCAAATCACCTGCAGCGAGATGAGCAGTTAATTTTTCAGGCGCCCTTCCACTTTTGCATGCAGCCACCGCACTAGCGCATGTCCCCGTACCACAGGCAAGCGTAAGCCCTACTCCTCTTTCCCATGTCCTTACGTATATATCGTCACGATTTCCTATCTTAACAAAATTCACATTGGTACCATGAGGAAATAATTTATGATGCTCTATAATAGGCCCATACTTTAATATATCTTCTACATTTATTTCCTCCATAAATACTACCACATGGGGCACACCCATATTTACATATGTAATATTAAAATGTCTATCACCCGCCTCTATTGGTAAATCTTCTATTGCATCATCAAATACAGGTTTGCCCATATCCACCATAACAGAATCTACTATGCCATTTTTAATATAAAGAGTAGGAATAATTACGCCTGCCAGTGTCTCAACTTCAAATTTATCCTTCTTTAAAATACCTCTCTCATATACGTATTTTGCAAAACACCTTATGCCGTTGCCACACATTTCGGCTTCACTGCCGTCTGCATTGAATATGCGCATTTTGATATCAGCAATCTGCGATTTTGCTACGATAAGAAGTCCATCAGCTCCTATACCAAAGTGCCTATCACATAACTTTTGAGCGAGAACAGTATAATCACTATATTTGCCTGTTTGTTCTTCTTCTATTATGATAAAATCGTTACCCAGTCCATGCATCTTTGTAAATTTCACGAAGCACACCTAACTTTCTTCAGTATTATATACTCGTTGGTCAAAATCTTCAAGTACCTTTCCCTTTTCTTAAGTATACTCTCTACTTTCTCTTTTTTTCTAGCTTCAACCACTTTTTTCACATTATTAAACCAATTATATAGTTTCTCCAGTCCATTAATCGTTATGATTCATCGCTATATTTATTTTATCTTTAAAGTCATATCATTGTCAATGAAATGATTTTAATATATAATTTGTTTTATACAAGGGAGGTGATATTGTGGCATTAGATGGCCTAACGCTTTATTGTTTAAAAAGTGAATTACGCCAGTTAATAGGCGGCAAAATCGAAAAGATTTATCAACCTGAGAATGAGATGATATCGATTTCCATTAGAAACAACAGAAAAAATTATAAACTAGTCATGTCTGCAGGCGCCAGCAACGCTAGAATTCACCTGACGGATCAAAACTTTGAAAACCCTGCAACTCCGCCTCCTTTTTGCATGGCTTTAAGGAAGCACCTGATATCAGGCATTATAAAAGATATTCGCCAGGAAGGCTTTGACAGAATCCTCCATATCGATGTGTTTACAAAGACAGAACTGGAAGATCCCGTTATTCTGACATTAACTATAGAAATCATGGGTAAGCACAGCAATATAATTCTATACGATCAGAATATGACCATACTTACATGTATAAAAAATGTCACTCCCGACATGAGCAAAAGACCTGTATTACCCGGCATTCAGTACCAGTCCCCACCTACTGTAAAAAAGCTATCACCTGACGATATTGACATAGACAAGTTTGCTGAACTTCTGGCGTCCACAAAAAAGATATCCGCATTTTTTACCGAAAACTTTGAAGGTATAAGCCCCTTGATCTCAAAAGAGATCCTCTTTAGAGCTGGAGTAGATGGTACTTCTCAAAAAGATGCTGCCATTTTATACAGCAAATTTAAAAGTATAATAGATAGTGTAAAAAATAAGGAATATGACCCCACATTAGCAATTGATATAAATACAGGAATGTACAGGGATTTTTCCTGTGTGAAATTAACTCATATGGCCCAGGAATGTACCATCAAAAAATTCGACAGCCTGAACGAGCTTTTAGACGAGTATTATACGGTTCATGAAAAACAATCCAGAATGTTGCAATTGTCCTCAGAACTTACAAGAATCATCAATACCAACCTTGATAGGTGCTATAAAAAGTTAAAAATCCAGCAAACAGATCTGTCAGAAGCTGAGGACCGAGAAAAATACAGATTATATGGCGAGCTCATTATAGCCAATATATACAATCTTCAAAAAGGCCAGGAATCTGCTGAATTGTACAATTATTACAATAATACCACTATAACCGTACCTCTAGACCCGGCATTAAGCCCTGCTGAAAATGCACAGAGGTATTATAAGCGATATAATAAACTAAAAAATGCGTACAGCGTAGTCTCTGCACAGATTGAAGAAACCGAAAAAGAAATTAATTACCTCGAAAGTCTGCTGACAAATATAGAACAGGCTGAAGATGAATCAGATTTAATGGATATAAAGGCCGAGTTGATAAAAGAAGGCTATATAAAAAGCAATACAAAGAAAAAGGAAATAGAATATAAGTCAAAACCCAGGCATTACAAACATGGCGATTTTGACATTTATGTAGGCAAAAACAACCTGCAAAATGATTATCTAACGCTTAAGTTCGCCAGAGCAGAAGATTTATGGCTGCACACCAGTAAAATACACGGCTCCCATGTTATCATAAAAGCATATGGGCGCAAAATCCCTGATGAAACGCTGGAAGCTGCGGCAAGGCTGGCAGCCTATTATAGCAAAGCACGACAATCCAGCAAAGTACCCGTAGATTATACTATAAGAAAAAATGTAAAAAAACCTAATGGTGCAAAACCCGGCATGGTTATATACGAAAACTATAAAACCATATATGTAAATCCTGACATAAAGGATATACAGGAGGCCTAATGCTTTTCCAGGCCTCTTTCCTTTTTCATGACGTATATAATTACAGCCATAAGAATGGCAAGTAATGCCATAACCCCAATAGTGACGGCGCTATAGCCCATAGCTTCATAAAGGGTGATAAATCCAAATAGTATGAAAATACTTGCAGAAACGATCTTTATTAAACCTTCAGATACTCTTTTAGAGAGGTAATCTCCTATTACTATACCAAGGCCATCTGCTATAAGCATGCCAAGTGTTGTACCTATCAGCACATAGACAGGACTATGGTATCTAGCTGCAAGGGCAACTGTAGCAAGCTGGGTTTTATCGCCCATCTCTGCCATAAAAAAGGCCACTGCGACGGTAAAAACGGGACCATACCTTGTATTTACCCTGTCTTCGCCTTCCAATTTATCGCCTCGTAATGTCCATAATCCAAAAAACATAAAAGACAGCGCTGCAGCTATCTGGACGACAGAAATAGGTATTACTTGGGCAAGATATGTACCTACAACAACAGCTAGAGCGTGGTTTAAGACCGTAGCGATAAATACACCTATCAGCACGCTCAAAGCGTTAAATCTGGTAGCAAAAGCCATTGATAACAGCTGGGTTTTGTCTCCCATCTCAGCCACCACTACCATAAACAATGCGGTCAAAAAAGCATTCATGTAATACATCCCTCCCATCGTTATTCTCTGCAAAATTAAAAGACCTATGTATAGCACATCAGCTATACATAGGTCTCGCTATTTATGACAAAGCCAGGTTTTAATTACCAGTATGTTGACTTTGTCGCGTTTCCGCTAGCTACTCCCCTATGTTTACATACATTATATCAAATGCATCAAAGCCCGTCAATATTTTATCTCATCGTCCTTCATTTTTACAGGCCGCACAGCAACAAAAAGCATTAGAAAACTACATTTTTGATCCATCTAGCAAACTATTTCAATACACTTTATATCCCTCTGTTTTTAATATTTCTATCAGCCTCTGACAATGTTCTTTATTTTTAGTTTCAAGGATCAACTCTATCTTAGCATATCCAACAGGGGCTTCATTGGTTAAACGGTTATGCATTACAGAAAGAACATTAGCGCCATTATCTGCAATTAAGTGAAGAAGCGTATAAAGTGTACCCGGTCTATCCTGAATAACGGTTCCAACAAACATTTTTCTTCCTTGCCTCACAAGCCCTTTGTCCATTACTTGCGATAAAATATTCACATCAATATTACCACCGCTTATAATTGAAACTACATTTTTATTCCTCACATCAATAAGACCGTTTAACAGCGCCGCGATGGATACAGCCCCGGCTCCTTCAGCAACAACTTTTGCCTTTTCTAAAAGCGTAAGTATCGCTTCAGCAATCTGATCTTCATCCACTATGACAATGTCGTCAACATAACTTTTGATTATTTCAAAAGTCAATTGTCCAGGAGCTTTAACTGCAATACCATCTGCAATAGATGTGATACACGCAGTTTTGGTTATGCTCCCGCTTTTAAAGGATTCATACATCGAAGGAGCGTTTTTAGCCTGCACACCTATTATTTTTACATCTGGCTTTATACTTTTCGCTGCAATAGCTATTCCAGATACAAGGCCGCCACCTCCTATTGGAACCACTATTACATCAGTGTCATAGAGATCCTCTAGAATCTCAAGGCCTATAGTTCCCTGACCTGCTATCACCATAGGATCATCAAAGGGATGGATAAAAACTGCTCCTGTTTGGCTCCGGATTTCTTCAGCTTTTTGAGCTGCTTCATCATAAATTTCACCATACAATATTACGTTTGCCCCGTAGCTTTCTGTGGCAGCCACTTTGGATATAGGAGCATGTTTTGGCATCACGATTGTAGAACTTATAGAAAAATTGCGTGCAGCAAACGCAACACCTTGTGCATGGTTACCAGCAGAAGATGCTATTACTCCTTTCCTTTTTTCCGAATCGTCGAGATGGGCAATTTTATTGTATGCCCCTCTCAGTTTAAATGAGCCGGTTTTTTGAAGATTTTCCATCTTCAAATATACAGAAGCACCTATGACATCACTAAAAGTTTTATTGTACACAAGTCCTGTTTTTGATATTATATTTTTTAAAACATCTCTCGCTTCTAAAATATCTTTTAATGTTACCATATTTTCTCCTTTATCAACTCGTTAATAAAATTTTTGATATTATCTGCGCGCTATCAATTCGATTTCCACCAGTGCATTTCTCGGCAACCTGCTCACTTCTACACAGGAACGGGCCGGGGGATTTTCACCGAAATACTTTCCGTATATTTCGTTTACTTTCTGAAAATCATCCATATTTGTAATAAATACTGTCGTTTTAATAACATTGTCAAATCCCATCCCTGCCGCTTCCAGAATAGCTTTTAAATTTTCCATGACCCTTACTGTTTGTTCTTCAATACCGCCATCGACCATCTTGCCTGTCTCCGGGTCTAAAGCTATCTGGCCGGATGTATAAAGAATATTATCAATCATAATTGCCTGTGAATAGGGTCCTATTGCCTGTGGAGCTAAACTGGTCTTTATTATCTCTTTCATAGTCAATTCCTCCTTTTACCATATATAAGTGTCTTTCGTCACAATATTGCAGACCTGATTCATGCCTTATATAAGAGATCTTCCATAATTTGCCCATCTTCGTCTATTATCCTGAAATTAAACCCAAATTCTCTGCCGCTGTAAGGTTTTTCGGCATAAAGAGAGCACTTTATCATAACTGTATTCCATCCCTGGTCTAACTCAACAGGATTTGATACCTCATTAATCAATATGTCTTTTGAGGACAACACTTCTTTACCATTGAGCCACACCTTCACACCCTTTTCTGAAGATATCTGTATATAACCTTTTTGAGCTTTAGGCGACCAAATCTTGCATTTCGCGTACGCTACGCCTTCTGTTATTCCATTTGAAACGTTTGTGCCACATTTTCTTAAATCTACATAGCCGAAGCAGTTAAATTCTCCGTCAAGTCGCTGCCATGCGAGATGCCTATCCTTATATGTATAAAACGGTGCATCTGGATTGGATTCTACTTCATATGTGATGTCCAGTCCTTTGTCTTCTATATTGTCAAAACTCCCAACTACGCTCCATCTTGTAGCGTATCCACTTCCTATATTCAGTGGTATGCTAGCTGCTTTGCCATCAATTTCAATATTTAGCGACCCTCTGCTTATAAGCGGAAGAGCATCCACCACGGCCTTTAGATACCACTTTGCTTCTGCAAAACCAGCAAAATTATCTTCAACCGACTTTTCTCCCTTTATAACTGTCCATCCGTATGGCTCTGTCAATTCTACTTTGTAGCTGTGTTCTGTATTGCTATGTATATCGTACATTGCCAATGTGACCATAGCAACCCCGTCTTCAGTTGTGTCTATATCTGCGCTGATTTTCACATCTTGTTTGCCCATAGATGGTATAGCTTGTGTGTCAGAGGGTATTACGCGAACATTTAACCCCTCATAAACTGAGACGCTACCAACCTGTATTTTTAATGTCATATCTTCCTCACAATAGTCCCATGTATCAACCGATAAGTCATTAACCTCGACTTTTAAGGGCTTATTCGAATGGTGAAGTATTATTTCATAATCTCTTATGTCTTTCATGCCTTTATAGCTTCCTTTTGCAGGCATTATTGTTATCTTTATCTCATCATCTTTTTCACACTTAATGGTAGTCTTGGCGTACTGGCCTTTTTCGTAATCGTATGTCTTTCCATCGTCTTCATACAATTCAAATTCAGCCGAAGGGCCTGGATATATGTGTAATATCAGCTTGTTTGTGTTTCCTTCTCCCACGTGCTGCTTCGCAGATTCCATTGGTATTATACTCCCGCTCTTTACAAACAGCGGTATGACATCCAATGGTGCGGGCACGGTAACCGTAGTTTTGCCTTGATACAGTTTCCCGCTCCAGAAATCGTACCACTGGCCCTCGGGCAGATAAACTTCCCATTTCCTTGCACCTCTTTCGAGTACAGGGCTTACCAAGATGCTCGGACCGAACATAAACTGGTGAGTCATTTCTACTGCTTTGGGATCGTCGGGAAAATCCATACACATAGCCCTCATAATCGGCCTACCCTCTTCTGTTACCTTTCTGGCGCAGCTGTATATGTACGGCATAAGCCTATATCGCAGCTTGATGTAATCTGTGCAGATCTTTTCTACGTGTTCCCCAAAGGACCATGGTTCATTTCCCGGCCTGGTGCCATGGGTCCTGAAAAGTGGGCAGAAAGCGCCCCACTCAAACCACCTTATATAGAGTTCAGGAGTAAATTCTTTGCCGGTGAAAAACCCGCCTACGTCTGTGGTCCAGTACTGCTGCCCTGACAGACATACTCCTTGCCCTATGACCACCTGATCTTTTAAGACTTCCCACGATGCGTCAATATCGCCAGACCACATTCCAGCGCCGTATTTCTGTATACCAGCGTAAACCGTTCTGGGCAGTGAAAATACCCTTTCGTTAAAATCGGAACGCTGTCCCTCGTATAAGCCTTTTGTCCACATGAGGGAATAGATGTTGTGGACCTTTTCTCGAGGACCTAAAAAGCTCATGGTACCAGGAAGGTGCTGTTCTATCTCGCCCATATCGGTCCAGTATCCCCTTATACCCTGTTGATAAAGCCTTTTAATCTCATTCCACCAGGCTTTTCGGGCCTCAGGGTTGGTGTGATCGAAAGTAGGTCTTGCACCTTCGGGCACATCGTTTAAAAAACCTGCTTCCTTAAATTTCTCATACTTTAAAGAGTTTTTTTCTACAAACGGATGTTGGGCTTGTAGCACCTTAAATCCCATATCGGCTAACTGTTTCAACATCCCCTCTGGATCAGGCCAATCCTTTTTAAACCACTCCAGATCGCCAAACTCTTTAAACCACAACCAGTCTATGATCAACACATCGCATGGAATCTTTCTTTCCCTGAAAGTTCTGGCAATAGAAAGAAGCTCTTGCTGGGAACGATACCTGTTTTTACACTGCATAAATCCCAGAGCCCACTTAGGCAACATGGGAGCATATCCCGTAAGCTGTGCGTATCCTTTTAGAAGATCATCTAATCTAGGACGACATATTATGAACAAATCTAAATCCCCGCCGTCCAGAAGTATCATCGTTTTATCGGGGGCAGTTTCCTGGATTTTTTCCCATGGCCATGGAGCAGGAGCCCAACTATCTGCCAGCTCATCGCGCTCGGCAATTTCAGCCTCTCCTACCGCAAATCGTGAAGGCCAGGGACTGTTGAGCAAAACCGCGTAGCCCTCAGAGGACATCATAAAGGGTATACCGCCATTTCCGCTTCTCCTGCCATGTCCCCATTGCTGCCACATCCTGCGTTCTCTATTTCGTTGATTAAGATTGGCCATAGGATCCTGTCCGAGGCCATATATTCTCTCTGTAGGACGTAAATTAAATCTGACAATTTTGCGAATACCATCTGACGTTAGAAAATTTGAGGTAGATGATAGGAGTTCGTTTCCATACATATCTTTAATCTTAAAAGTAAATGGGTCTAAAGTCACTTCTACTGTAATTTTCTCACTGGACAACTTAAACCGGTTATCGCTCTTTTCTAATGTAAACGATTTTTTGTCAGGCTCACCGTTTAATATGAAAGCCTCATCTGGTTGAAAGATATCTTTATCTGTATAGCGTATCCTCAATATGTCATCATCGGCAAAGGATATTTCCAGCAATCCCCCTGATTGGGGTATCAGGGTGAGAACGTTTTTACCTTCTATCCAGCTTTTCATAATTCCGATATCCATAAAATAAACACCTCTTTACATTTTTTATAACTTGTCTTTATAAGAAAAAACCCACCCTTATACCTGATCATTACCCATATTATAAAAAATCCTATATTATCAAGAGACAAATGCTTCACCCCTGGCAAAGTTAATAGAAGTGAGCACCTGTCTCTACCTTAAATCTCGTACCACCAATCAGAAATAGCTTTTCCTTCTGCAAAAATATCAGTTTCATTACTCATCTATTTCAATCTCATATTCCAGCGGATCTTTTAAACCCGCTTCTTTAAATCCCTTTAGCCTGAGTCTACAGCTATCGCATACCCCGCAGGCCTTCTCACCGCCCTTATAACAGGTAGTAGTCAGATGAAGCGGTGCACCATTCTGGTACGCCAACTTGATGGTCTCCGCTTTTGACAGGTTGATTAGCGGCGTAATTATTTTTATAGGCCTGCCTTCAACCCCTGCTTTTGTACCTACGTCAATCACCCTTTGAAATGCCTCTATAAATTCAGGCCTGCAATCAGGATATCCACTGTAATCCACAGAGCTGACACCTATATATATAGCCTCAGCCCCCACAACCTCAGCATACCCTACAGCATAGCTAAGAAAAATAATATTTCTGGCAGGAACGTATGTCACCGGTATTTCAGTGCTATCGCCTTTATAGTCAGGGACATCAATAGAATAATCCGTAAGAGCACTTCCTCCAACATTATCCATTCTGATTATTTTGTGGGATTTTACCCCATAATACTCCGCTACCTTTATTGCCGACTGCAATTCTCTAGAGTGCCTCTGACCATAATCAAAAGACAAAGGATACAGCTCGTATCCATCGCGGTATGCCACTGACATACATGTGGTACTATCCAATCCACCTGACAATAATACAACTGCTTTTTTCACCCTAAACACCTCGAATCCCAGGATCCCATATGTATTTATGCAATTGAAGCTGAAATCTGACATTATCAAGTTTATCCTCTATCATCCAATTGACTATCTCCACTGGCTCTATAACTCCATATACCGGCGAAAAAGTAATAATCCCTCTTTTGTAATACTTCTTTATAACATCTTTAGCCCAATAATAGTCGCTTTTATTTCCTATAACAAACTTTATCTCGTCATGGCTTCTTAAGTAGTTAAAATTCTCGTAATTCATGGAATTAGAAGAACCCGATGATGGTACCTTCATGTCCATTACAAATCTATGTCTATCATACAATTTAAACTGCGACAGGTCCACAGAGCCGTTGGTTTCAATAGATACTTCATAATCCTCCAACATATCTATAAGCCTCTGAACATCAGGCTGCAACAGCGGTTCACCACCTGTTATGCATACTCTTTTAATGCCTCTTCTCGCTATATCACTGTAAACCTGTCCTACCGTCATGAGCTGGCCTTCATCATATGCATACCTCGTATCACAATAAGAGCATCTGAGATTGCATCCTGTAAGCCTTACAAAAACCGTCAAATATCCCGTTGATGTGCTCTCACCCTGTATGCTTGTAAAAATCTCATTAACTTTCAACATCACCCATATCCTCTTTCGTCACCGTAGCATAGCTGGTAGGTGTTTCCCATAATGTCAATTGATACAGCTCAAACCTATCAGTCTTTAATCTGCCGTAAAGCTGATTCCACATCCATACGAGAATATTTTCACAGGTGGTATTAAAATCAAAAAGCTCATTTAAGTATTGATGGTCCAGCTTTTCAATTATGCACTCATTCACAATAGACTTCAAAAGAGTAAAGTCTATAACAAGGCCATTTATATCCGGTACCCCACTTACAGTTACTTCTAACTTATAAGTATGCCCATGAAGTTTTTCACACTTACCATTATAATTGATGAGATTATGGGCGCTGTCAAACTCAAAAACTTTTGTAACCTTCATATTCATCACCTTATTTAAGAATATCACGTAATAAATAATTAATCAATACTATTGATTTCACAATTGTATCCTATCAATAGGGCGGACTGCTTATACTAAAACACTATTGATTCTTTATCAATATAAAGCTCATTGCTATCACTGATATCACCATTGATATGAGCGGGATTACCTACTGTTTCTATTCTATACATACTCGAGCAATACCATATATTAGAAGGTTTTCGCTGCATAAAAGGCAAATCATTGCTCACATTCTCAAGGAGGTAATTCCAGTTTACATAACGATTAAAGTCATGAATAATATCAGTTATAACCACATTGCATTCAGCCAGCAGTGCACTTTGAAACTTATACCATTTATTGAGAGAAGCCTCTGCCGACGTTACACCAAAATAACCAGCGCAACCTTCACCTTTTAAAGATGTAATCCCCCGTCTTACAAAAAGCTTTAAAGCTTCCAATGTATCCGGAGGATCGGTAAGAAATGTATCAAATCGACCTACATATTCATCGGGAAGTTTTTTGCTCAGATCATGTAATCTTGCTTCTATAGAAAGATTGTGTTTTGAAGCTACATCATTTATAAACCTCACTATTCTCTCATCCACTTCCAAAACCATTATTCGATTAGGCAGTCCTGATAATGCAGCAGCTATACTTGTAAGGTCATCATCACCTAAAATTATTATATCTTTCCCATGCAGATCTCCTCTGTCGGCCATTAGTGCTATTCTCGCTACAGCAGTTTCTTCAGTAACATATGCCTGATCATATTTTAATACAGGCTCTGGTCTGCCGTCGGTTATATCCTTGAATTTCGAAAGCAGCGACTCAAAACCGTCAATCCGTACTCCTCGCCCACAGCAATATGGACATACATATTCAACCCTTGGCTTTATATTATGCTCCTCCAAAAAATTTACACCGCTTTCAGTAAGAGTTATGGTACCTTCTTTTTTTAACTCAACAAACCCCTCGTCTACAAGAATTTTTATAGTTTCCATAACCACAACAAAGGGTTTATTCGATAGACGGATCAGCTCCCAAAACTCAGATGTAGAACGTAGAGCAGATAAAATATTCTCAATATCTCTAGTCGTCGTACTTATTCCTGTACATTCTTTAACTTTTTGAGCTATATACTGCATCGAACACCTCCTACCTCATTTCCCAACAATCGATCAATAAATTTAGTTCATAAAAAGCTTATACAGTCCGCCCTAAATCCAAATTATAGACCCATGAATTATAATATAAAGATAAATAAAGGTAATGTCAAGCTGCCATAGAATTATCTAAAACACATTCAAATTACAAATTGAAGTTCATAACTCAATATACTTGCATTTAACATAAAGGGTTGATACAATAAAATCAGTCGATAAACATGGTAAAAATATGTAAAAGCGCTAAACATTTATGGCATGGTCGGTTTGTTATATAATGCTTTAGAAGAGGAAAATTAAAATGAGGGGGAATGTAATATGGAGAAAAACGCTTACCAGAAGCTCTTTGAAGTGCCTTTTACTAATGTAAAAATAGAAGATAAGTTTTGGGCTCCTAAACTAAAAAAACATAGGGAAACCACATTAAAAGTTTGTTTGGATAAATGCGAAGAAACGGGGAGGATTTCAAATTTTGCAAAAGCAGGGGGCACAATGAAAGGAGAATTTGAAGGAATATTCTTTAACGATTCCGATGTGTATAAGGTCCTGGAGGGTATTGCCTATTCACTGATGAATCATCCTGATCCTGAACTGGAGAAAAAAGCCGATGAAATCATTGACCTTATAGCTTCTGCTCAGCAACAAGACGGATATCTCATGACCTATTTTACCCTGGTAGAACCAGATAAAAGATGGACTGATATGAGTAAACACGAGATGTATTGTGGCGGCCACCTTATTGAAGCTGCCGTAGCCTATAAACAGGCCACCGGGAAAGAAAAATTGCTGAATGTAGCACGCCGGTTAGCAGACCACTATGATTCAATGTTTGGCCCAGGTAAAAGGCACTGGGTACCAGGACATGAGGAAATAGAACTAGCTTTAGTAAAACTATACCGTGAAACAGGCCAGGAAAAATATTTAAAATTGGCCTACTGGCTTTTAGAAGAAAGAGGTCATGGATACGGCAAAGGAGAAATTTGGGACAAACCCGATTGGGGCCCTAAATATTGTCAGGATGACAAACCTATACGAGAGATGACGGATGTCAGCGGCCACGCTGTCCGCGCTATGTATCTTTACACAGGAGTTGCAGACGTCGCTGCCCTGATAGGAGAAAAGGAATATGTCAAGGCACTTGATAGGCTCTGGGAAAGTGTAGCATTAAGAAACATGTACATAACTGGAGGTATAGGACCATCAAAATATAACGAAGGCTTCACTCACGATTATGATTTACCCAACGATACAGCTTATTGTGAGACCTGTGCTTCTGTAGGAATGGTGTACTGGAACCACAGGATGAATATGTTGCATGGAGATAGCAAATACGCAGATATTGTTGAAAGAGCCATGTACAACGGTGCACTGGCGGGGGTTTCGTTAAATGGTGATAGGTTTTTTTATGTAAATCCGCTGGAATCTGATGGGAACCATCATCGCCAAGAATGGTATGATTGCTCATGTTGTCCAACTCAAATCGCTCGGTTTATACCTTCTATAGGAAACTACGTATATTGTACCTCCGAAGAAGGAATATGGATAAATCTCTATATTGCCAGCAAAAGCACAGTGAAATTCAATAACAATACCGTAAACTTAACTCAGATCACAGACTATCCATGGGATGGCAAAATAGACATAATCGTAGAACCAGAAAAGGAAAACAAATTTGAGATCAATATGCGCTTTCCTGGCTGGTGTAAACATGCAAAAATCAGCGTAAACGGAACAACAGTTGAAAATCTGATCATCAATGCAGGTTATATAAAGCTTATGAAAAAGTGGCGCAGAGGGGATCTCATAACCATCGATCTGGATATGCCGGTTGAAAGAGTATACTCAAATTCAAAGGTGAAAGCCAATACAGGAAAAGTGGCATTGCAGAGAGGACCTCTGGTTTATTGCGTCGAAGAAGTTGACAATAAAGATTGGTCAAAGGTTTATGTGTCAACCGAAGCAAAATTTATTACCGAGCACATGGAAACCTTACTGGGTGGTGCTACGATAATAAAGATTTACAACCCCGGATATGAAAAACCAGTAATCGCCGTTCCCTATTATGCCTGGGACAATAGAGAACCGGGGAGAATGAAAGTATGGCTAGATGAAAAGCGCGATAATAGCGATGCGCTGTATATAAACGTTTCTCATTAATAAAGATTGGGGAGGTCAACAAAGATGATTGATAAAAAGGCCAGGATGATCCTGGATAAGGATTATAGGATTGGTGATGTCGACAATCGTATATACGGTTCTTTCATTGAGCATTTAGGGCGGGCGGTATACGGAGGTATTTATCAGCCAGACCATCCTGATGCAGATGATATGGGATTCCGCAAGGACGTAATTGAATTGGTCAAAGAATTAAAAGTCCCAATTGTTCGCTATCCCGGCGGAAATTTTGTTTCCGGTTACAATTGGGAAGATGGTATAGGGTCAAAGGAGAAAAGACCAAGACGGTTGGAATTGGCATGGCAGTCCATCGAGACTAATGAAGTAGGTGTAAACGAATTTGTGCAATGGACAAAACGTGTTAACGCTGATGTGATGATGGCAGTCAATCTGGGCACTCGTGGGGCAGATGAGGCACGAAATCTGGTTGAGTATTGCAATCACCCTGGCGGAACATACTGGAGTGACCTTCGAAAAGCTCACGGATACGCTGAACCTCATAAAATAAAGGTATGGTGCCTGGGCAACGAAATGGATGGGCCGTGGCAGATAGGGCACAAGACCGCACAGGAATATGGCCGCATCGCATGTGAGACCGCAAAGGTTATGAAGATGGTCGATCCTTCTATTGAGCTGGTAGTTTGTGGCAGTTCAAGCAGCAAGATGCCGACCTTTGGGGAATGGGAAGCTACCGTTCTCGATCATACATATGAATATGTCGATTACGTATCACTGCATACCTACTACGGCAATCAAGAAGATGATATAGGCAATTTTTTAGCTAAATCACTGGATATGGACGAATTTATAACATCGGTGGTGTCCATCTGTGATTATATAAAAGCTAAAAAGAGAAGTAAGAAAACCATTAATTTGTCCTTTGACGAGTGGAATGTATGGTTCCATTCCCATGATGCAGACAAAAAAATACAGCCCTGGACTGTAGCTCCGCCACTGCTGGAGGATGTCTATACCTTTGAAGATGCACTTCTTGTCGGTTGTATGCTCATTACTTTATTGAAACACGCAGATCGGATAAAAATAGCCTGCCTGGCTCAGCTTGTAAATGTAATTGCACCTATTATGACGGATAATAACGGTGGCGCATGGCGTCAGACAATTTACTATCCTTTTTTGCATGCATCAAATTATGGCAGGGGTTGCTCGCTAAAAGCAATCGTCTCATCTCCAGTTTACAATAGCAAAGATTTTAGTGAAGTTCCCCTACTGGAAGCTGCGGCTGTGCTAAACGAGGACCACGGTGAACTTACGATATTCGCAGTAAACAGAGATCAGCAGGATTCATTGCTTTTGGAGTGTGAGATGAGAGGATTTGAAGGTTATAAAGTTATAGAGCATATTATACTTGAAAATCAGGATCTAAAAGCTATGAACACTAAAGAAAATCCTTTTAATGTTGTACCTCACAATGATGGCAAAGCAGCAGTTGAGGATGGAGTAGTAAAAGCAATTTTACCCAAATTATCCTGGAATGTCATTCGCCTGGCAAATCGCAAAGGAACAGCTTTATAATAAAATAAGTCTTGAATATAAATTTTAATGGGGGGAAATCTTATATGGATATGAGCAGGAAAGAGCGCACTAAATGGTTTATGGAAGCTCGTTTTGGCATGTTTATACACTGGGGATTATATGCTATTCCCGCCAGAGGAGAATGGGTGCGTAGTCATGAAAAAATGTCAATAGAAGAATACCAGCCGTTTTTTGAAGAATTCAACCCTGTAAACTACGATCCACACAAATGGGCAAAAGCAGCTAAAGAAGCTGGCATGCAATATGCCGTAATGACCACCAAGCATCATGATGGTTTCTGCTTATTTGATAGCAAATTAACGGATTACAAAGCCACAAATACGCCGGCTGGCAGGGACCTGATAAAAGAATATGTAGAGGCATTTCGCAAAGAAGGCTTGCGGGTAGGTTTTTATTACTCGTTGTTAGACTGGCATCACGAGGACTACCCCGCTTATGGTGACAGATACCATCCCATGAGGGATAACGAAGCATATAAGTATAAAAAACATGATTTTTCAAAATACGTAGATTATTTACATGGCCAGGTAAAAGAATTATTGACCAATTACGGTAAAATCGATATCATATGGTTTGATTTCTCTTATGACGATAAGGTAGGAGAAGCCTGGAGGGCTACTGAACTGGTCAAAATGGTGCGTTCACTTCAGCCCCATATCATAATAGATAATCGCCTGGGTGGAAATATAAAATCAGTTAACCCTGAAATATACGCGGGTGATTTTGCGTCACCGGAACAAATAATTCCTCCTGAAGGAATTTTAGATGAAGCAGGCAATCCTATCCCATGGGAAGCATGTATTACTATGAACAATCACTGGGGATACTGCGCTGAGGACAAAGATTTTAAAACGCCCAAGCAACTTATCAGAGCCCTGGTAGAGTGCGTCAGTAAAGGCGGCAATTTGCTTTTAAATGTAGGTCCCGATGCAAAAGGAGAAATACCTGAGGAATCACTACAGATCCTCTCAGAAATAGGCAAATGGATGAGAAAAAACGGCGATAGTATCTATGGCTGTGGGCGAGCCGAGCTGCCAAAACCTGAATGGGGTAGATATACAAAAAAAGGAAATAAACTGTACGCACACATTTTTGACAGGGGTATAGGTCCTATCAGCTTAAAAGGTCTCAATGGCAAGATCAAAAAGGCTCGCCTATTATCTGATGGCTCTGAAGTAAATGTAAATGAACCATGGAATGCTACAGAATACAAAGATTACGCTTTTATAAACTTTGCCGGATCAAGGCTTCCTGATGACATCGATACGGTGGTAGAACTGGAACTTAAAGATTAGAGGTGATATTTTATGAGCTCACATGACATAGAAATCTTAAGCACATACTCTCCTGTGCTATTGTTTGACAGGAAAGAACCTTTTTTGCCTGTAAAAGTCGGCTATACTATATTCGAAGAATCCGGCAAATCTCCCTCTACGCCTCTATTTGTAGCTTTAACTGATGAAGAAAAATATGCTATAGAGTACGCAATATATTGGGACTACGATATTCAGCATCTATATGAGTTAGAACATGTGTGGATATACGTTGGCAAAGATGATAATGTATCAAGGGTTAAAGCCAGCTGGCATGGCATATACAATGAATTTCCCAATGACATCTTAAAATTCGATAGCAAGCACGTGTACCTTTATTCCCAGCCTGGCAAACATGCATTTTCTCCTGTTGTCGATACATTTTTCCATTTTCCGGGCGTAATAGAATCCTGCTCGGTTCTGGCAGGCACGGAGGGGTTACTGCTTACATCTGTTTTTCAAGGTGTTTACCAAAAAAGCGCTTTAAAAGATTATCTCGCTCGAAAGTATTTAGAAAAGTTTGCCTTTATCCCCTCTCTCGAATTTGACAAAGAGTACCGTTTTTCTGAGGATATGTTCGTCCGCTGGGAAGAATTGTATGAGTGGATACCAAAGCGCATAAAAGAATGTTTGTACAACATCTTTGATGAATTAATAAAATTATAAAGAAAGGAGATCTAATTTGAACCGCTTCTATTTAATTTTATTTTTGATCTTCACATCAATATTCACTCTCACTGCGTGCTCCCCTGGAAACCCAAAATATAATGTTTATACCGGAACAATTGAAGCCACAACAATAAATATCCAATCTGAAATTTCCGGACGAATAATCATTGTATATGTAAAAGAAGGCGACAAAGTAAAAAAAGGCGATAAAATTGCGCAACTCGATGTAAGGCAATATGAAGAGCAAGCAAAAGCCGCAAAGGCAGCGCTGGAAATAGCTCGGCTAAAATACGATAAAATAAAAACTATGAACACAACAGAATCTGACATAGCAAAATTAAATGTAGAACAGGCTCAGGCAGAATATTCCCTGACAAATTTAGCAGTAGAAAAAGGCACTATAATCTCTCCAATAGATGGTACCATAACTGCCGTATACTCAAACCCAG
Source organism: Caldanaerobius fijiensis DSM 17918 (assembly GCF_900129075.1). Classification (NCBI taxonomy): domain Bacteria; kingdom Bacillati; phylum Bacillota; class Clostridia; order Thermoanaerobacterales; family Thermoanaerobacteraceae; genus Caldanaerobius; species Caldanaerobius fijiensis. The sequence continues at coordinate 17,256 of NZ_FQVH01000014.1, read as the reverse complement.
GAGAAATAGCTTCACCAGGAGGAAATATTGCACAATTATCTGACCTAAATAATTTATGGGTTAAAATATACATCCCTGAAAGGTATATTTACAAGGTTTCGCTAAACAAAGAAGTTCTCCTAAAAGTAGATTCATTGAACAGCTATATAAAAGGCAAAATCGTACATATTTCTTCTGAAGGTGAATTCACTCCAAAAAATACAGTGACAAAATCTGCAAAAGAAGACGTAGTTCATGAAGTGAAAATACTTATTGCTGTTGATAACCTTTCTATAAAAGTACCTGCGGGTAAAATATTTGGTCTCTTGGGACCTAATGGCTCTGGAAAATCAACTACGATAAGAATGTTGTGTGGCATTATAAAACCAACATCAGGTACTGGAACTGTCATAGGATATGATATCATAAAAGAAAGTGAAAAAATCAAAAAATCAATTGGATACATGTCACAAAAATTCAGCCTCTATGAAGACCTGACTGTAAAAGAAAACCTTGATTTTTATTCGAGTATCTATGGACTCAATAAAAAACAAAGAATTATAAAAGAAAAAGAAGTAATTGAAATGGCTGGTCTAAACGGAAAGGAAAAACAGTTGGTGTCGACATTATCTGGCGGCTGGAAACAACGCCTTGCTCTTGGATGTGCTTTATTACACAACCCAAAACTCCTCATACTCGATGAACCAACGTCAGGTGTTGACCCTTTATCCCGTAGAATGTTTTGGAATACCATCAGAAAATTGGCACAGGAAGGGCTATCGGTCTTGGTGACCACACATTACATGGATGAAGCTGAAATATGTGATTTTGTAGCATTTATGTTTGACGGCAAACTCATGACATTTGGAACTCCCGCTGATATAAAAAGTTCAAATAAATTAAATAGCCTTGAAGATATTTTTGTAAAATTTGTGAAGGGATGACAATGCATGGACATACATAGACTTTATGCCATTATCAAAAAAGAATTCATACAAATAAAAAGAGACAAACCAAGCCTGATCATATCGCTGGTGATGCCTGTAGTCATGTTATTTCTTTTTGGGTATGCGGTAGCAACAGAAGTAGAACATATACCTATGGCCGTTTTAGATCAAAGCAAGACCCAGGAAAGCAGAGATCTAATAAGGGCATATAAAAATTCACTTTATTTTGATCCAGATTACTATGTTGATAACATAAAAGATCTCGATATGCTGCTTGCCGAAGGAAAAGTGCGGGCTGCTTTAATCATCCCATCGGACTTCTCTCTATATAAAAGCAAGCCAACGCCTGTGCTCTTGAAAATAGACGGCTCAGACCCTACAACTGCAAGAACAGCACTATCAAGCGGGGTAATGGTTGCCCAATCATTCTCTAATAAGAATATAATTAATGATTTATCAAAAAAAGGTGTGCGCTTTCTGCCATCTGGAATAGATTTAAGAACCAAAGTTGAATACAATCCCAACTTAAATACATTGGATTTTACAATACCTGGTTTATTAGGACTTGTCATGCAAAACATCACTATAATCCTAACAGCATTTGCTCTTGTTAGAGAAAAAGAAAGGGGTACAATGGAACAACTTATCGTTACGCCAGTGAAATCCGCCGAACTGATGGTAGGCAAACTTATACCCTATATAATCATAGGGTATGCAGATTTTTTGATGGTGTTGGCATTGAGCGTGTACTGGTTCCACATACCTATTAACGGCAACATATACCTACTGTTAATTTTGGGATTTGATTTTATCATTTGTTCATTGGCAATAGGCATTTTAATATCCACAGTTGCAAAAACTCAGACACAGGCAATGCAAGGAGCTTTTTTGACTTTATTACCTACTATCATTCTCTCTGGATTTATTTTTCCTCGCGAACAAATGCCTGTTGCTATAAGGGCAATAAGCGATATTTTCCCTTTGACGTATTTTCTCGTTATATTAAGGGGAATCATCATTAAAGGCATAGATGCTAACATTCTTTCGCAGCAAATTCTCATAATGACTATCATTGGTGTGGTTCTTCTAATAGCTGCCGTGTTAAGGTTTAGGAAGAGACTTGATTAGGAACACAATTATCGCCCTTAATTATTGGCGTTCAATTGAAAATCAATTGAACGCCAACCAATATTCCATATTGCTAATATTTAACTGTAACAATCCGCTCTACTGTTATGATATTTAGAAACTTAGCGGTCTCTTTCTAATCCTCTTTAGAGTAACTTCACCATGTTTTTCTGAAGAAAAATCTTTTATTTCTATAATGGCGTTACTTATCAAATCAATGATGGCCATATCTGCGATGTGATGAACCTTTGAGCAGAATTTCAAATAATCTCCTTGCGCTGTTTCATCAGAAACCTCTGTAATCCAGTCTACCGTTGTGACGTTAGGATAGCGATGAGCAGCATGCCTGCTGGATTGTTCAGGTTTACATGCAACCCAATAAAATATATAGTTCTTATAATAATCTGCCGGAAACATTTTAGGCATCCAGCTGCTTGCATACTTTTCAAATCTATCCTTCCAGTCCAGTTGCCACTTTACAACTTCTCCATCTTCATTAAGCCGCTCGGCTACTTTTCTTTGCATCTGCTCAAATACTTCTTTTTGGTATTCGAAACCAGGTTTATCCAAATAGTAAAAATATCCATAAAATATTCCTCTGGGAAGCCAGAACCCCCTAAACCACGGCGCTACATATCCAGAAAATTGCTGATCCCATTCATGAGAAGGAACTCCATGGTTATCGACCAACACATCGGGTAACCACTTTCTCCAGACTCGTGGTACTGCTTCGCTTTCTCCGTACTTTGTCTCCTTCCAGTAGTCATTAGCAATCTCTTTACCCACCGAGTTATATCTTGCCACGTGAAGTTTCCATTTAGGATTTTGCTTTTGCAGTTGGTAGTGAATATAGCTTCCGTCGGGATTTTCCATAGGAATAATAGTAAGATTTATTTTTTTAAGGTACTCTCTATAGCGCTCATCTGTTATAAATTTTTGAATCAACATAAACGATGAATTCGTACTCGACACTTCATTAGCATGATGCCTGTTGACTATCATATAGGTAGGTTTATAGTTTATTAATTTAGTCCTGGAACAAAGGCTTACATTAAACTCAGAGGTTATGTCTACAGCGTAAATGCTCCTTCCTTGATAAGACCTGCTGACCTCCCATATATTCACTTCAGGGATATTTTTAAGCTGATTTATAATTTCAATATAATCCTCATAACCTATAACTTTATCTTGTGGGATATTTAATCGACTTTCTGAAAGCTTCGGATACTCATAACAACCTTTGTCATCTCCTCCTTTTACATTTATTTCATATAGTAAAGTGCGTCGAGTTGTATCATATAAATTGATCTTAATTTTATTTAACGAGCGCGCCGCTGCCTTTAAAGTTCTGGTTCTCAAGCCACTGTTGTAAAGCTCACAAAAAGTCTCTAGCAGCAGAGAGATCCTTTCAAAATTATCCTCAGCAAAAACATCTACTTCCAGTTCTTGTATTTCTCCATTTTTCATACCAATTCTATCAACTCTGATAGAATAACTGTCTAGCTTTTTTATTTGATATAAATCATCTTCAATATAGAACCTTGGACCTGGATATTTTTCTGAAGATAAACTAACTTTTATACTAGAAGGTTGACCATTTCTCTTCTCAATATATGGCAGTATCAGTCCCGGCTCTGACAAAGCCTTCCCTATACTTCTTTCCCCAAAGGTTTTAAAAAAATCTAGTGCCACAAAGTACATATCTTCATGCAGTGCATCCAAAGCAGATATCCTGTCTTCTCGAATATTAAGGTCATAGTCCGGCTCGCTTGCATAAATCTCCATTTTTAACTCCTTAAAAAATGGTTGTTTCTCTACTGCAGGTTGTCCATTGGTCCTTTCCAGTACGTAATTCTTGCATCTGTTTAAAATCTCCCGCTGGTATATATCCCATATATGTTCCAGGTCAGTCTTTATATTTTCATCGACTATTACTTTTCCATTGACGCGCACTGTAATCCATCCCGTTGAAGGATGAACCTTTCCTATTTTAGGATACTCATCTAGGTAAGGCCTTTCCGAATATTTTACCTTATAACAATCTCCTAAGATTATTTCCCCTTCAAAATTTTTTACTATTATTTCATAAGTGGCATCATCATCCTCAAAAGTTTCAAAACGGATTTTTTCTCTATCTATATTCAATTCCTTTGCAAGTAAATCGTCAACAGGATAGATTTCCTGCAACCATCTTATTGGTAAGTCAAACCACTTTTCATCATCGCCATTATAGGAATCATAACTAGGCAGGGCTCCCTCAATGCTGCCCCAATCATCCTTGCCTTCTCTTAAAAATCGCTTGAATCTTATAAGGATTTCTCCAATCTTGTCTTGCACATTCATTTCCTTTATTTTAGGTACAATTTTCTCCATTATCCAGCTGAGACCCTGCTTATAAGAACAATAGATATCAATCTTTTCTAAATGCGCGCCTTTCTCTTCTAGCCTTTGACGTATTTCGTCTTCCAATTTATTCCTTACCTCTTTTTCCTCACTCAAAAGCCCTTCTATTACAACTCTGTCACCCTCACCAATTCTCGGGTATACTTTTTGTTCCAAGATTTCCTTAAACTTATCAACTTCCCAAGGTATATCATAATACTTTTGCCATACTATCTGTTCATCCTTATATGAATTAAACTCAATATTTTTTAAGTTGAATTTGTGCTTAAAATATGCTCTAACGTCAAAATATGATTTGCTATCAAGACCACTATCACTTTTCTCAAAATAGCACTTGACTTCTTTCCCGGCAACCTTCCCTTCAAGAGATCTTAATTCTGCTGCCAATGCCGTTATCTGGCCATCTAAAGTTGTCCCACTTAGCACCTCATTGATTGTCTGCTTTAAGTCATTTATTGCCAAATCTTTATTCTTATCCAAATAAGGAAGTACTTCAGAAAAACAAATCGATGTATCAAGCAAGTCTTGCTTTTCCCCGCATATTAATACAACATCACTACCGTCGTCATGCAAAACCTTGATTTGACTAGTATAATCATTTTTCCCTTCGCTATCACTGCCATTTATGTACCGCTCCGCAGTCCGACCTATAAAAATGGAAGTCTTACATCCTTTTTTAAACTCTTTTTCACAGCACACTAAAGGAAGTGTGATGCCCACAGTTTCAATTCCAAGTCTCGCTGCCACATTGCTGGCGGCAATAACCTCATAATCATCAGCTTCATCGGGAATGACGATTTTACAAGAAACGCTATCAGGTATAAAATCTCCATCGGTATCTTCCAGTAAACCACCAATTTCATACAAATTGCAAACGTCAATATAGGATTTTGAAGTGTTAAAACAACTTTCTATTCTGCAACATTCAAAATCTCTACTATTGCTTAATTCATGCCCCTTAATAACCACGCTCCTCTCTTTAACTCCGTCACTCAATAAAAGCTCCGTTTCACCCACAAAATTCCACATAAATTCCTTTAAATTTTGTTTTATGCAATCCATGGCATAATCTATATTTTCAGCGACTAAAAGAAACTTGCAGCTGTAAATTCCTTCATACCTGTTATCAATAACCAGCTTTATGAGTTCAGCCTTTTTTACAGGCAATTTTCTTAAAATACTCGCTTTTACCTCATCGAATTTTAAAGCCCCTTCCTTGACCTGCCATACATAAGGAAATCTAGCATATAAATAACTGCCCCCATATTCTAGGGCTTTTTCCGAAGAAGACTTTATTAGCACTGAACTTTCTGTTTCATCCCTAACCAATTCTATTGTAACTATATTATCAGCCCATTCATCGTCGCTGTTCTCAAGTTTAATATAGATATTGACGCCTGGTAGCTTTGATATTGCAGTCACTTTCACAACTGGCAAATTTAATCCTGTTGTTTCAAATCCTATTCTTGCAGCGAGATTTGCTGCTACCTTCTTTGCTGAAATACTTGAATTCTCATCTAAAATAATGCAACCTTTCATACTATCCGCAAGACCATCTTTATTAAAATCGTTGAATATACCATTTATCGTAAATAATTCTTCCAAACTTTGCATCAAAATACCTCCAGTCTATATCATTAATTTATTTATTTTAATATATCCTCTATCCTATGAAATATCAAGCACTTCAAATTGCAATATTAAATGCAAAACTTTTTAAAGATTAATAAAACTATAATTTGCTAAACATGGTTTAATATAGATAGGATACGCGTAAAAAAACATAACATGATGTATCCAAATAAGATGCTTCCCAAAAAAGTATCCTTAAATGTCTCTTCCCCTCTATGAATTTTTTTAATTATACTTATCGTGTTAAAATATAAAGCCATTGCTGATACCACTAAACTTACCAAAATAAAATAATCCCAAACCATAGTTTTATCCCCCCCTCTTTCCCATTAGGTATTATCAAAGAGGAAAAAGGCACTCAAATGTAGAAAAAAATCTCACCGCAAAAAAATAAAAATACAAAGGAGTATAAAGTCTTATGTTAAATATTCGACACATAGTAGGTGCAGTCCTTCTTTTTTGTAACGGATTAATAAAAATAATCAATGAAAGCAAAGATTTTTATGAACTCGAAAAAGGAGTATATAAACTCTGCCAAAATGCCTGTAACCAAATTTTCGTATATAGGTGTTGACAAAATGCTTTTTGTTTGATAGAATATAGAACTGTCAGGGCGAGAGTTGCTGAATGCTTGATTAAGCGCCATTAGCTCAGTTGGTAGAGCAGCTGACTCTTAATCAGCGGGTCTGGGGTTCGAGTCCCTAATGGCGCACTACTATTTATGCGGGTTGGAAGGTTTTAAAAAAAATAATAAAAGGTCGAATTTCTGCCATTTTCCTACTTAAGTTTATTGAGAGCGGAAATTTTGTTAATTGCTACAAAATTTCCGCTACTTTCATTTTCTCTTATACTACAACCCGTTCCAAAAAACTTACAAGTTCATTGAACGTTGTCACTTGATAAAAGCCATCTATGTGCGGTTTGTACCTGCTCATTATTGTCGACTGTATCCCATTTGCTTTGCTTTACGTGATTTAGCCACGTTTATCATTCTAAAAAGTCAAGCTATTATAGTTTATTGTTTTTGCAATCATTTGCTTTACTTCATTATCATTAGGCCATCCAATTAAATCTTTCAAATCATGTTCAATCGCATACAAATCTAACCTCTTACCTAAATTCTTAAATTCAAATAGTTCAGGATAAAATTCATGAAACCATTCTAAAAGTTTTGCATAATCTTCTTTTTTGGCAAATTTTCTAAATTCTTTAGACATATATTTTTTTGGATACTCAGCCATTCTTCTTATAGTATCCAAAGCGAAATCAATAGAAGATAAGTTTGTTCTTTCAAAATCCAAAATTCCGACAATTATGTTACCCTGAATCAGGATGTTGTCAAAATGCGCATCCCAATAAACTAAAGCGATTTTTTGTTCAGTTAAGACATTATGATTTTCTTTTATAAAGTTCTTGATTGCTTGTACAAATTCCGTCGATATAATTTTCTTATCTTCAATTTTCTTCAAGGAATTCTGGATTTGATCAAGTATTCTGTCATGCCAATTGACCGAAGAATTTAATTTAAATCTTTTTGTGAACTCTTCATAAGAAGATTTGTTAATTACTCTTAAAATTTCACATAGTTGTCTTATTATATCCCTTCTCTCGGAATTACTCATCAAATGCCATTTTGAATACAAATTATCTCCCTGAATTTTGGGATATATCATGAAAAATTTGTTATAAACCTTCTTAGAATTGTCATATACACTGATTTGTGGAACAGGGATTTTATCCTTGAAGAAATCATAGAAAAAAACCTCTTTCTCAAAATTATCTTCGTTTTCTTCATCCTCACAAACTTTAAGAATAAACTCGTTATTTATTAAATATACTTTGTTTGTGAAACCAATTTCGATTTTTTTGATTGATTTAACTTCTCCTAAGTTATTTTGAAGAAAAATTTGTTTTACGATTTTCTCATCCATATGAATTCCTCCCTCATATCCATACTGGATAAGCAGTTTCAGTAATTTTACAAATTGGGCGCCATCATCTCCTGTAACCTTATCTTTGTAATTCAAAATATCATCAGTTACTTCAGTGTGCTTTAATAGCTGGGCATTTTTCATCGTTCGAGGCTTTCTCTCTAATTCATCGAGATGCTCTATTTGTATCTTATCTCATTACAGCTATAAGCTCTTTCATAGCCCTGACCTCAGTACTTTATTTGGCTCAATTTTATTTTAGCATATATATGAATAAAAGATAAAAAAATAAGAGCCATAAGGCTCATTAACGCATCAACAAACAAAATGAAAAGCTCCATCTTCACTTTCACTGAAAAAATCTCCATAAGTTAAACTAAAGACACTATCCCATCTGCCTTGATGCAATTTGCGCGAAATGTCACACCTGTTCTGTATGAGCTTACCCAACACACCCGCTCCTGCTATATCTCCCTGTATTATAGCTCCATAGATAATATTTCCCTTATACACCACCTTGTAATAATACCCGGGGCCATCACATACCGCGACATCGTAGCTACTATCAGGCGGTTCAGCATAACCATAGCTTATGGTGGGCAGGCCAAAAAACTTCATGGAATTTTTAAAAGCAAAGTTATCTTCAAGGACCTTATTTATCCCTACCATATTGTATGCCGCCACCTCCCCTTGCCTTACAGCCACAGGCCAAATCGGCGTTAGTGTGTATTGCCTTATAAACATCTCATAAGACTGACATACGTCACCAGCTGCATAAACATCCTCTATAGAGCTTCTCTGATGTTCGTCTACCAAAATGCCTTTTTGAGTTTTAAGCTGTCCCCCTTCCACCTCGGGAAAACTGGGCTTTACACCTACCGCCACGATTATCATATCGGCATCAATTGTGCTGCCGTCGGATAAGGCAACTCCCTTCACGTCCCCTGTAGCGCTATAAATTATTTTTGAAATCGCCTTACCCGTCATGATTTCTATCCCTTTTTCTCCAAAAAGCTCCTCGTAATTCTGAGCCGCTTTTTGGTCCAGTTGCTGAGGCAATATATGCTCTTTCATCTCCACCACAGTCACTTTAACTCCGCGTCTATTAAGGCTTACTGCTACGTCCAACCCTATAAGGCCTCCACCGATCACTACAGCGCGTTTGCACGCCTTAGAGGCTTCTTTGATCCTCTGGGCATCGCCTATGTTTTTTAACGTAAAGATGTACCTGCCTTTTTCCATTCCTTCATGTAACCCTTCCAAAGGCGGAACAATAGGTGTAGAACCGGTAGCTATAAGGAGCTTATCGTATGTATACTCTCTTCCATCAGAAGCAATAACGCGTTTTTCATAAGGCTGAACCTTTACTATCTCGGTGCCCTTTATCCACTGTATCTTGTTCCTCTCAAAAAAATCATCTTCCACAAATGTCATTTCATCCAAAGACCTGTCGCCGCTGATAAAAAGGTGAAGCATACAACGGGAATATACCATCTGATCCTTTGAAATTAAAGTTATATCTCCTTCCCTGTCTAATTTCCTAAGATTTCTCGCGCAACTCATTCCAGCAGCGCTGGCACCTATAATCACATACCTCATGAATATCCCCTCACTTTAAAACTACATCGATAAGTTGAATGGCCTCTGTAGGACAGCTTTCCACGCAGGCAGGGGCTTCCTCTCCCACGCACATATCGCACTTTACAGCAGCAGTCCCATCCCAGTTAGGCTTGATCATGCCATAAGGGCACGACATAACACACATAAAGCAACCAGCGCATATTTCTTGATCGCAGATTACATATCCCGTTTTCTCATCCTTCTTCAAGGCGCCGGACATACACGCCTTTACGCATTCCGGATCATCACAATGTCGGCAGAAAATAGGTATAACCCTTCCCTGGTTATCTAAAACAATCTGGTTGGTAAACTCATTGACCTCATCCAAAAGATCCAGCTCCAACACCGAGCGTACGCCTGCATGATGGGCCATACATGCCAGGACGCAGTTCATACAACCCTGGCATGCATCTGGCTGTACATATATCCTCTTCATCTCCAACACCTCTTTACAGTCCCAGCTGTTTCCTGCGCTCCAATATAATAACTTCAAGCTTATCGGCAGAGGACTTTACATCTCCATCCACTATCAGTCTTCCTCCGGTAATGTCGGGTAATTGCTCTGTCAAAATCTCTGTCACCAGCTTGCTTCCCGCTATAAAAGGAGGAAGTGCTAGATGCAAAGGCAATCCCAGCGCCAACCCGAAAGCGCCGTCTGCCAACGCCTGCTCTTCTAACCATTGAGGAGCTGATAACACCAGTGGCAACTGTGGAATATCTATATTCAGCATTTGAGCCAGCTCCGCTGCCACCATCTCCAACCTACCTATAGCCAGACACGGCCCGAAATTCAATACAGGAGGAATACCCAAAGACCTGCAAACATCTTTTAGACTATCACCAGCGAGCTCTACCGCGTCAGGCGACATAAGCCCGCAATTTTCCAGGCCTCCACTGGTGCATCCTGCAGACAACACCAGTATATCTCGCTTTATAAGCTCCTTGGTCAGCTCTACTGTGAAGACATCGTGGCCTATGGCGGTCAAATTAGAACACCCTACGATTCCCGCTATCCCCTTAATCCTGCCGGAGGCGACGAGATCCATAAGGGGCTTATAGCTACCACCTAAAAATTCTTTAAGCGACATCTCGCTTACCCCTGTCAGGGAGTTTTCATAACCGTGATCAGCAGGCACATCTATACTTACTCTGCCTCTCCTGGACTTGTAACTGGCCACGGCTTCTTTGATAATCTTATCAGCTATTTCCTGCGCCTTTTCGGGACTGTACTGAATCAGATCTGCATTGGCTTTTTTAGTCACGTCGTCTATGCATATCTGCTTTACCATGTACTTATCAGCAACGGTCTCAAGGCCTGGAATAGTACAGTTAAACTCGGACACCACTAGGTCTATCGCTCCTGTAGCCAACACTGCTTCGCTGGTAAAGTTGTTACCGACGTGCCCTGCAAATATTTCCTCAGCGTGCTCACCCCTTAACTGGAAGTCCTGGCCCACACACGTGCAACCTATAAGCCTGAAACCTTTAGCCCCGGCCTCCGCAGCCATTTTCTTTACATCTTCATCGCCCAATCGTTTCAGCAAAACACCAAAGAGCGACTGTTGATGGCCTGTAGGCATTATGTTTATGTAATCAGGATCTATAACCCTGAATCCTACAGCTGCCGACCTCAATACAGGTTCTCCCATCATTATATCGTTAAGCTTATTGGTCAGCGCTAAACCATAAATCCCTGTCGCTATGCCCAACCTCAGCACATGCATCAGCATATCCACAGGATCGCTGGACAGATTGGTGCTGCTCTTGACCACAGCGTCAAAGACCTCTGACTTAGCACCGCCAGGCAGAATGCCCAGCTTACTCCACTTCTCATACCTCATCTCAGGTGCCATATACTTTAGCATTTCCATTTCTTGCTCCCTGGGCTTATAGAGATCTGACATCACCATATCTGCCAGCCTTGATGCCCTTTCACTTTCACTTTGAGCTTCTATTCCTAGCTTTTCCGAAAGCATTTGCAGCGTTCTGACTCCTTTTAATTCCATATCCATCTGCCCTGTAGCTATCTTTTTGAGGTTGTTGGCCGCATTTTCTACCACATGTAGATAACATCCTGCACCTGCAGCTACCGCCCTCAGGAAATTGCGCGCTACGATAGTATCTGCGTCAGCCCCGCATACTCCTCTCTGGTGTTTAGGCGTAATCCTACAAGGTCCGTTGGCACACAGCCTGCAACATACCCCTTGAAGACCAAACCCGCACTTTACATTCTGGCGCGGCTTTCGATGAAACGATGTCTCTAAGTCCTTTTTACTCCTGATAAATTCGCCTAACCTTTCATCAGCTGTTTCACAAAGTGTGCAAATTTCCATATATATCTCCTCCTACATTGATATTAAAGTATACTATTTTAGTATACTATTATTGACAAATAAAGACAGAAACTGAAATCAGTTTCCATCCATCTTCGCTAGCGTAGCAAAATCATATTTTTCAAACTCTCTAGACACCACATCCATAACCGAGCAAAAAGCCCTGTGTACCGCGCAGTAACCTGTAGCGTTTTTATTACAGGCAGCAGGATCTATCTGACACCGGGTCAGCGCCATGGTACCTTCTACCGCTAGTATTACGTCTTTCATGGTAATACTTTCAGGGCTTTTTGCCAGACTGTAACCTCCGTTTTTACCGCGAGAAGACTCAATAATACCTGCCTTTATTAAGTCCCTGCATATCTTGAGCAAAAACCTTTTTGGTATTTTCTCCGCCTCTGAAATGGCGTCAGCTTCTACCATCTCGCCTTTTTTCCTCGAAAGGTGAAGGACAATTCTCAATGCGTAATCCGATGCCTGCGTAAGCCTCATCTGCTCACCCTTATCTATTTATAAAGTATACCAATTTGGTACACAATTATTTTATATCATCGTTTTTTATTTGTCAACATCTTAGTATACATCAGCCAATATAGCCCTATTTTCTGAGATGTAAAACATCGGCTACACGCCTTATCACCATGAGGTACTGGAAAATCTTTTCCCACACAATGGTCATCAGGCTCTGTAGCCATGCTGACTCAAACCACAAAACAAAAGTTTGTGATAAAATATATAGAAGAACTTTTAAGAAAGGAGATATATCCCTATGAAAATTGGTATTATAAGTGATACTCATGGAGATTATAGATCATGGGAAAAAGCGTGGAACTTTTTAAATAATGCAGATGTTATTTTTCATGCAGGCGATGTACTATACCATGGGCCACGTAATCCAATTCCTGAAGGATACGATCCAAAAAAACTTTCTAATGCATTAAATACCTGTTCTATTCCTTTGCTCATTGCTCAAGGAAATTGTGATGCCCATGTAGACCAAATGATGCTTGATATTCCTATACAAACACCCTATGTTTTCTCTATAATTTATGGGAAAAGATTCATGATTCAACATGGGCACAACATTTCCGATGAAGATATACATAATCTAGTTCGCAGGTATAAATTAGATTTTTTTATAACAGGCCATACGCATATTCCTCTATTGAAAAAAATTGATAGCTGTATATTGATTAATCCTGGTTCAACCTCTCTTAGCAAACGCGAAGATAAAATCAATTCGCTAGGACTTATTGAAGATGGAACTGTTAGAATAATAGACGTAGAAACAGGAGAAAATATTCTTTCTTTGAATTTCAATGTGACACCTCATATCCCCTGAAGGAGATAGGCTTATTTCTGGCCTAGCTCTCCAGGATCATCGGTTTTCGCTAGCAAACTCCTCCATATATGCTTACGCGCCATATGCCATCGCAAAGATATTTTGCGGCTATACCGGTGCTACCGCACGGTATGCTTTATTCCTCGTTCTGCTTGTTTCGGCAGAGATGGTACCTGCCGTACCTACGTAATAGGTGTCCCCACAAACATTCATTTCTCGTTGTATTTTGATAATTACCTGCCGAATTTAAGTTAAAATATCTGTTTTTTTAAAGAGGTATTGAAGCTTTTTGCTTCAATACCTCTTTGTGTTTTGCATTTTCTCTTTTTGTGCCGTAAGCGTTGGATGCAATCACTTGTAAGCTTAAACGGACTGTAAGCTTTAAAATGTTTTAGCGACTTCCTGAGCTCGCTTTATTGCCTCTGACACTATTTTTTCCACATCTTCTCCTATTATATCCAGCTTCTCTGCTACGATGGTTTCTACTTCAATTCCCATAAAACCAAATATTGTCTTTATATATCTGTTTGCCATTTCAAACCCTGCAAAAGGTCCATGAGTGTATTCTCCGCCAGTGGCCATGATGTGAATGGCTTTTTTGCCCTTCATCAACCCTACAGGCCCTTGCTCTGTGTACTTGAACGTTATACCTGATACTGTTATGTAGTCGATGTAGGCCTTTAAAATGGAGGGAATACCCAAGTTCCACATAGGAGCAGCTATAACGTACTTATCAGCTTCTGCAAACTGATATGCGTATTTTAATATTGGATGGTCTTTTGAGCTGTCAGTTTTTGGCCCAAATATGCTGTTGATGTCATCCAGCGTCAAAAAGTGTATTTTTTCTTTGTACAGATCTAAAGTGATGATCTCATCTTGAGGATTGTATTCTCTATAGGTTTCTATAAATTTTTCAGATACCCTGAATGTCCTTGATACATCGTCATTTTTGGGGTTTGCTTTGATGTACAACAATTTGCTCATATTTGTTCTCCTTTCGAAAAATCTTTGGTTTAAAAATTGACTTTTTTAAGCACTTTACCAGATATGTCGAATAAAAATCCTTCTCCGTGCTCTATATAAAACACCTCAAAGGTTGGATTATCCGCTGATTTATAAATAGCTTTTATACTTGGGTTTTTATCTAGCACTGCCTGTTTTAAACTTAAGTCATCAGTAAACACTACTTTGCCTGATAATCTGACACTGATCATGTCACTGGATGTACTTGTAAATTCAGCATAGGGGTTTTTTTGCAGCTCTCTATATACATTTTTAGTATTAGATGTACAAAAATAAAATTTACCATCTTGTTCAAATTGAAACTGCCATGGCCTTACCTTGGGCTTTCCATTGTCTACAGTAGCAAAAGCGCCATTGGGGTTTTGAGTCAAAAACTTAACTATTTCCTCCATTATTATTCGCCTCCACTTATTGATATTCTTTTGATTTTCTAATAAAATGATAACGAATAATATTATTTTTTACAAGTACGACAATTTTTTATTCGTAGTATAAAAAAACGTACTATAAAGAGGTGTAAAAATGGAATTAAGAAAAGAATTGTTAAATGTAAAATGCCCTATAGCTGTAACTCAATGCATAGTTGCTGGCAAATGGAAGCTTGTCATAATATGGCAGCTTAGAGAAGGGCCCAAGCGTTTCAATGAGTTAAAAAGGCTTTTGCCCGATATAAGGCAAGGGTACTTGACGCAGCAGTTGAGGGAATTGGAGAGGGATGGCCTTATACACAGGAAAGTGTATAACGTGGTACCGCCGAAAGTGGAATATTCGCTGACCCAAATAGGTATTAAATTTCTAAAGGTCATGGATCAAATGTATGAATGGGGTAATGAATACATCGAATTTTTAGAAAAAGAAATCAACTTTAGCAATAGACCAGTTTAACTTGTTTTTTCTCAGGAATTATTTCCCGTCGTTTGACAACTTGCCGCCTATGTTAACATAATAATAAGATTTCGCCTTTTTCTTATTTGCTGAATGGCTTCGATAGCTTTTTGCACATCCTTTTCTGATATCTGCTGTGACTTTTCCCTGCCTCTAAAGGATAAGGCTTCTACAATAAGAAGCAAAAACCTTACTCCTTTAGAGGTAGGTTTTCCTGTCCACAAGAGCTTTACTAAAAAATTTCTAAAGTGATTATTCAAAACGCACCTCATATGGTCTCATCATTTCGTGGTCTTCATGTTCTAATATATGGCAGTGCCACGGATATATGCCGGTATAATCGCCAAAGCGTGCAATTATTCTTGTGATCTCCCCGGGATTGGCTCTTACAGTATCTTTCCACCCCCGCTCATTTAAATCCGGTTTTACTCTTGGACCAGTAAACACAACTTCACCGGTAGCCTTATAGTGATCCACATTCATCGACACTTTCTACTAATTTCTGATCTCTCACTTTAACAGCAGAACTCTCTGACAGCCATTCAATACGGCATAAGTGGTGGGGTATTCTGGAATTATCATGCACAAAATAAGGATATCCAACTCTAAACTGCATAATCTGGCCTGTGGTATCCGGATCTGGGGGATTACCGTCTGGAAACGGTGTTGGAGCATCATTGAGCAGTAGTATTTTTTCTCCTTCATATCCTGAGAAATCTACAATGACATCTGCCCGCTCAGCCGGCGCTAGAGTAATAGTGGTTACCTCAACAGACCTTTCTAATAAACCGACATCTGTTCCTATTTGATAGAAAGACTGACCTGTGGAAAATCTTAATCTATAAAACCTAGAATTAGAGCCGTTTAAAATTCGCAAACGGTATTTGCGGGGTTCTACATTTAAATAAGGCCAAACTTTGCCATTTACTAAAATTGTATTGCCAAAAAATTCCGGGACAATCGAGGGGTCAACTCCTGGCACAGGGGGCTCTGGCTGACTCGGGTAAAAAAGCGAACCATCTTTATTGAACGATCTATCCTGTATTACAAGAGGAATTTCGTGCTTTCCCCTTGGTAAATTCAAAGATCTCTCATGTTTATCCCTTATATAATACAATCCTGCCAAACCAGCGTATACATTAAGACGCGTAATTCCCAACGCATGATCATGATACCATAGCATAGCAGCTTCCTGGTTATTGGGATAGTAATAAACACCAGTAGAAAAAGCTGGCCCAGTTTCTCTGTATTTTCTTGTAAACCATGCCTCAGGATGGCCATCACATACCGCAGGCACATTTCCTCCGTGCAGGTGCACAACAGTCCTAACTTCAGGTGTATTCATACACCCATGAACCGTATGATCTACAGGCAGTAGATGCTTGTTAGGAAGGCTATTTATCCATTTCACTGCGATTGGCCTATTCCTCTCTGCCTCTATTATAGGACCAGGGTAAGATCCCTCATATCCCCATACAGTGGTTTCAGGAAAATACCTATGGAGCCTCTGTTTAATTTGTTTCATCCGAATTTCATAGTATGGTATATGCCAATTTTAACTCCAAGATTTTAGTCCTCTTTTGAAAGCAGGATAATTTTATCAAAGGGAAAATGAAGATAAAAAGTCCTGTTTTTTAAATTCTTTAGTTCCTGGCTTTTCTCCTTAGGCAATTCTACCTGAAACATCCATTTGCCACATTTTACTAAAAAAGTCTCTGAGAAAACCCCTTTAATTATGTCCACAACAGCGCACTCACAGGAGTTTTCCACAGGAGATGTAAAGACCTGCAGGTGATCATTCCTTATGCACGCTATTATATCACGATCAATGTACTCTCTTCTTTTAATTGCCCGCAGCTGAAAGAGTCCAGTGCTTATCACATAATAGCTCTGGGTTTCTTTTAATATCCTCGCTGTGAACTACATCGCCAATGAATTGGCGAGCTTCGTGCTCCCGATGAAACCTCGATGAAAGTCCCATCGGTACGCAACTGGGGTGTCCAACCCCACTACTGCCGTGATAGGTCTCCCTA